>JBBDHW010000049.1 GCA_040880805.1 Acidimicrobiia bacterium
GGGCGAGCTGGTGCACCATGTTGTCGCGCAGGTAGTCGAACCCGAACTCGTTGTTGGTGCCGTAGGTGATGTCGGCGGCGTACGCGACCCGCTTGGCCACGAAGTCGTCGATCTGGGGCAGGACCATCCCGACCTCGAGCCCGAGGTAGCGGTAGATCCGCCCCATCCACTCGGCGTCGCGCTTGGCCAGGTAGTCGTTGGCGGTGACGAGGTGGACGCCGGTGCCCGCGAGCGCGTTGAGGTACAGCGGGAGCGTCGCGACGAGCGTCTTGCCCTCACCGGTTTTCATTTCGGCGACCCAGCCGAAGTGCATGGCCGCGCCCCCCATCAACTGCACGTCGAAATGACGCTGTCCGATCGTGCGCGTGGCGGCTTCACGGACGGCCGCGAAGGCTTCGGGCAACAAGTCGTCGAGCAGATCGGTGCAGGCATCGGCATTCGGAGCCTGGTCGAAGCGCTCGCGCCAGTTCACGGTGAGCGCACGGAGGTCGGCCTCCGAGCGCTTCTGCATCTCGGGCTCGAACACCCCGACCTCCGGAGCGATCGACTCCAAGGTCTTGAGCTTCCGGCCCTCGCCGGCGTGCAGCAGCTTGTTGAACAGGCCCATGAGACCTTCAATGCTATCGGTGGGCGATGCGGCGGGGGGACCCGGCCGGCATCAGGCCCCGCCTGTGCTGTGCGACCATGCGGGCATGGAGACCGCGACCGGCGATCGCCCGTTCGCGGCCGAAGCGGTGCTCGGGATCGTCGTGGTCGTGTGGCTCGTGACGTTCTCGATCCTCGTCTACCTGAAGCACGATCGCTTCGCGTCGGTCGACTTCGACATGGGCATCCACGACCAGAGCATCTGGCTGCTCGCTCACTTCCGAGGCTTCATGACCGTCCGAGGCCTTCAGGTGTTCGGCCACCACGCGGCACCCGGCTACTTCCTGTTCGTCCCGCTGTACTGGTTGGGCGGGGGCCCGCACCTTCTCAACATCACGCAGGTGTGCGTCGCCTCGTTGGGCGCGGTGCCCGTGTTCCTCCTCGCTCGGTTCCGCACCGGAAGCGCCTGGGTCGGGACCGCGCTCGGGATCGCATTCCTGCTCCATCCCGCGCTCCAGTTCTTCATGTCCGAGCTGTTCCATCCCGAAGTGATCGCGATCACCCCGTTGCTCTGCGCGTACTACTGCTCGGTCCGCAAACGCTGGGGATGGTTCGCGTGCTTCGCCGTCCTCGCGGTGTGCTGGAAGGAAGACGTCGCGCTCGCGGTGGCGATACTCGGCCTCGTGATCGCACTGCGCGGTGACCGACGGGTAGGCCTGATCACGGCGGGCACCGCACTCCTGTGGTTCTCGGCGTGGATCTTCGCCCTGTTCCCTCTCCTCGACAACGGCAAGCTCCAGAACGAGTCGCTCTACGCCGACGTCGGCGGATCACCCGGGGGTGTCCTCCGGACCGCCTTCACCCATCCGAGCCGCATCGGCTCGAGGTTGGTGAGCAACGACTCGGGTGACTACGCGTGGAAGCTGCTCGCGCCGTTCGGCCTCACCGCGCTCGCCGCGCCGCTCCTGCTCCTGCTCGGCGCGCCGCAGGCCTTCCTGAATCTCATCACCAACGTGCCGTGGACGAAGACGATCACGTTCCACTACGCGGCTGTCCCGTTCGCGGCGGTGACGATCGCGGCGGTCGAAGGCGTGGCGTTCCTCACCCGCAAGATCCGCCGGCGCGGTGCCGCCGGCGTCATCGCCACGGTGGTGTTGGCATGTTCCTTCGCGGCCACGGTCGCGTGGGGCCCGTCGCCCATCGGCGACAAGTACCGCAACGGCGAGTGGGCACTCGGAGCCAGCCCGCAGCTGCCGAGCGCACACGCGGCAGTCGCGCTCGTACCCGACGACGCGGTGGTGAGCGCGACCTACGACATGCTGCCGCACCTCGCGCACCGGCCGGAGATCTACTCGTTCCCGAACCCCTGGGAGAGCAAGAACTTCGGCGTCGACGGTGCGCCGCGGCGGAGTGGCGAGCGCGTCGACTGGATCGTCGCCGACCGCGCCGTGCTCGACAAGGAAACGGCCAAGCTCCTCGAGGACCTCGTCGACCACGGCAAGTTCCGCGTCGTGTTCGACCAGGACGGCTACGTCGTGGCGCGGCGCGCGGACCGTTGAGCTGCCGTTCGGGCACGGAGCCGGTTGAGCGCGTCCTTCAGGAAACGGTTTCGATCAACCCGAGGTTGCCGTCGTTGCGCCGGTACAGCAGCGCGGCGTGCCCGGTCTCGGTGTTGGTGAACAGGAAGAACGCGTGGCCGAGGAGATTCATTTGGAGCGCGGCTTCCTCGGGATCCATGGGCTTCGCGGCGAAGCGCTTCGTTTTGACGATCCGGGGCGCGGCGTCGGTGTCGAGATCGTCGCCGCCGTCCGATTCCAGCGCGGCGCCGTTGCCGCGGCGCGAATGCGAGCGCGAGACGCGCTTGTCCTTGAGGCGCGCGACCTGGTGCTCGACCTTGGTGATCGCGAGATCGAGCGCGGGTTCTGGTTCGGCCGCGGCCGCGTGTGCCTTCAGGAACCGACGCTTCAGGTGAACCGTGATCTCGCAGAGCTGGCGCTCACCGATGCGCGCGGTGTGCACTTCGGAGAAATCGACCTCGACACGTCCGGCGTCGTGGGTGAAGCGTGCGATCTTCCCGACCTTCTCACGCGTGATGGCCTGGAGTGGGGCCGGCACCGTCCGGTTCTTGCCGCGGACCATGATGTCCATCTCGCGCGGAGTATACGCACGGATCTGTCAGGACGCACCTGGGGGTGGCGGTGTGCGCGCCCCCGTGATCGCCAACACACTCTGCGCTCCGGCGGCTCGCAACGCGGCAGCTGCCGCCGTGAGCGTGGCACCCGTGGTGGCGACATCGTCGACGAGCAACACGCGTGACGGTGCGGCCCGACGCGCGGCGAAGCACGGACCCACGAGTCGCGCAGCGGCGGCGAGCCCGGTCTGCGGCGGACCGGGCTGTCGGGCGAGGAGCCGCGTGCAGCGGACACCCAACCTGCGCGCGACGGCGCGCGCCAGGATCTCGGCCGGATCGAAGCCACGGGCGCGGCGACGTTGGGGCGTGGTGGGCGCCCAGGTGACGGCAGGAGCCTCGAGGCCCGCAGCAAGCACGGAGTGGACCATCGCGGTCGCGAGCCACGGCACCGCGGCCCGGGCGTTGCGGTACTTCAACCGGGCGACGAGCTCCCGCGCCGCGCCCCGATACGCGAAGGCCGCCGACCAGGCGTCGATGCCGGGTGGCGGGCTCGCGGGCACCGGCGGGCGAAGGTCGGCCTCGCACCGGGCACAGAGGGGCCAGCCGCGGGCGCCACAGCCCGGACACGTGAGCGGCAGCAGTGCGTCGAGCACACCCGGGACCGTACGACCGTGGTACGACATCAATCCCTGATGAGGGCTCTCAAGAAACCTGGCGGTGATGCCGATCATGGAGGAACACACGAGCGGGGCCGTGAGAAACGAACAAAGGACGGCTCCCACATGCACGTCTTCATGAGTTGGGCACGATCGACGGTGGCACAGGTCGAGCGCTCGCTCGGCCGAAGCGACGACTACTTCGATCGCATCCTGATCGGCGTGGTCGCGCTCCTGGCGATCGCCGTGGTGTTCCTCTTCACCGCCAGCTGAGCACGAACCCTCGATACCGCCCAAAGCTCAATATCGGTAGTGGTCGGGCTTGTACGGCCCGGCCGCGGGGATACCGAGGTACGTGGCCTGGTCCTCGCTGAGCTGCGTGAGGCGCACTCCGAGCTTGTCGAGGTGCAACCGCGCCACCTCCTCGTCGAGGTGCTTCGGCAGCGTGTAGACGCGGCGCTCGTAGAAGTCGCGGTGCCCGTAGAGCTCCATCTGCGCGATCACCTGGTTCGTGAAGCTGTTCGACATCACGAAGCTCGGATGCCCGGTCGCGCACCCCAAGTTCAGGAGCCGTCCCTCGGCGAGCACGATGATCGAGTGGCTCGGGTCGCCGGAAGTTGCGGGGAACACCCACTCGTCGACCTGTGGCTTCACGTTCACCCTCGTGATGCCCGGCACCTTGGCGAGCCCGGCCATGTCGATCTCGGTGTCGAAGTGCCCGATGTTGCCGACGATCGCGTTGTGCTTCATCTGCGCCATGTGATCGACGGTGATGACGTTCTTGTTTCCCGTGGCGGTCACGAAGAGATCGGCACTGCCGACGACGTCGTCGACCGTAGTGACCTCGTACCCCTCCATCGCAGCCTGGAGCGCGCAGATCGGGTCGATCTCGGTGACGACGACGCGCGCGCCCTGACCACGCAACGATTGCGCGCAGCCCTTGCCGACGTCGCCGTAACCGCACACCACCGCGACCTTGCCGGCAAGCATCACATCGGTGGCGCGGCAGATGCCGTCGACGAGCGAGTGGCGGCAGCCGTACAAGTTGTCGAACTTCGACTTCGTGACCGAGTCGTTCACGTTGATCGCGGGGAAGAGCAGGTTGCCGCCCTCCATCATCTGGTACAGGCGGTGCACACCGGTGGTGGTCTCCTCGGTGACGCCGATGATCCCTTCGGCCGCGCGGTGCCAACGACGGTCGTCTGCTTCGAAGATTCGTCCCAGGAGCGTGAGGACAACCGCGAACTCCGCGTTGTCGGCGGTCGACGGGTCGGGCACCTTGCCGGCGCGCTCGTACTCGACGCCCTTGTGCACCACCAGCGTGGCGTCGCCACCATCGTCGAGGATCATGTTGGGACCAGTGACCGTGCCATCGGCGTTCCCTGGCCACGACAGCGCGCGGTCGGTGCACCACCAGTACTCCTCGAGCGTCTCGCCCTTCCACGCGAACACGGGGATCCCCGCGACCGCGATGGCGGCTGCCGCGTGGTCCTGCGTGGAGAAGATGTTGCACGACGCCCAGCGCACCCGCGCGCCGAGCGCGACGAGCGTCTCGATCAGCACCGCGGTTTGGATCGTCATGTGGAGCGAACCCGTGATGCGGGCACCGGCGAGCGGCTGCTGCGCCGCGTGGCGCTCCCGCAGGGCCATGAGGCCGGGCATCTCGTGCTCGGCGAGCTCGATCTCCTTGCGGCCGAAGTCGGCAAGGGAAAGGTCGGCGACTTTGAAGTCGGAGAGATCACTCGCAGCGGTGGGATCGGTGGTCGTAGCCATGGGGACTCCCAGATCATTGACGGGCGCGTGTGCACGCGCTCGACGCTTGTAGGGAGTCGGCCCGGATCACCGGATGACAGCCACTGAGGCCCGACCTGTCGAGCAGCGTAGCGCGTGCTCAGACCACCGTGACCGGAACGTTGATGTCGGGGGCTCGGGCCAGGCGCCGATCGGCGGTGAGCAGGCCGCACTCGAGCTGTTCCGCGAGCGCGACATAGCACCCGTCGGCAATGGTGAGCGAGTGGCGCATCTCGAAGGCGCGTTCGACGAGCTCGCGGCTCGGCACGAGTTCGATCGGAGTCCCGAGCATCTCACCGAACAGCCTGATCGCCTCCGCGTCGGAGAGGAGGCCGCGGAGCTCGGTCCGGCGAAGCCCGCTCGCGGTCTCGATCATGAAGACATCCGGGGCTGAGAACTCGCCGTCGAACAGCGCGACGTCATCCCCGGCGACTCGACCGACCAGCAGGTTGACGAAAGCCGAGGAGTCGATCACACCGTTCAATCGGGGCCCCACAGCTCGTCGTCGACCTCGCGCATGATCTCCTCCATCTGCTCCCTGGTGGGCGGCGGATCTGGACGCGGAATCGTCGCGAGGTGATCGAGCCACTCGCGCATCGTCTGACGGCGGAGGTCGCGGCGCAGCGACTCGAGGATCACCTCGCCGAGCGTCTTGCCCTCCGCCGCGGCACGCTCGCGGAGCGCCTCGTGGAGATCCGCGGGCACGTTCTTCACCTGGATCGCGCTCATCCGAACAAGGTAGCATGCTTTGGGCATGCCGATGACATGCGAAATCTCCTGACGGCGCGCTCCGGCCGCCTGCCACACTCCCGGCGTGGACATCACGCTGCGCCCGGTCACGGAGGCAGAGCTCGTCGCGTTCAAGCGCGCGACCGCGGTCGCGTTCGGCAACGTCCAGAGCGACGAGGAGGCCCAATCGTGGGGCGCCGGCGTCGAGCTCGATCGGACGCTCGCCGCATTCGACGGCGAAACGATCATCGGCACGGCCGCCGCGCTCTCGTTCGAGCTCACCGTTCCGGGAGGTGCGTTGGTGCCCACCGCCGGCGTGACGATGGTGGGTGTGCACCCGACCCATCGTCGCCGCGGGCTCCTCGTGCGCATGATGGAAGAGCAGCTCGCCGACGTGGCCGCGCGCGGCGAGCCGCTCGCGGTGCTCACCGCGTCCGAATCTGCGATCTACCGGCGGTTCGGATACGGCCTCGCGACGTTCTCGACCTTCTGGACGCTGCGCACCGAAGGCACCGACTTCGCGTCGCCGCCGACGGTCGACGGCCGCTTCCGACTGATCGAGCCCGCGGAAGCCGCAACGGCCGTTCCGCCCCTCTACGACGCGGCGCGCCGGCGCCACGTTGGTGAGGTCACGCGCCACCCGGCGTGGTTCGAGCAGATCTTCAGCGAGCCCGCCGGCGGCAAGGGTCCCCGGCGCGTCTTCACGGCTGTGCACGAGTCGGTCGCCGGAGACGCCGACGGGTTCGCGCGCTACCGGATCAAGGACGACTGGTCCGGTGGCATCGCGGCGAACACGCTCGAGGTCATCGATCTCTACGCGCTCGACGACGAGGTCGAGGCTGCGCTGTGGCAGTTCCTCATCGACATCGACCTCGTCGCGAACGTGAAGGCGTTCGGACGGCCGGTCGACGACCCGATCCGGTGGCGGCTCGCGGATCCGCGCCGCATGCAGATCACGGAAGTCACCGACCATCTCTGGTTGCGAGTCGTCGATCCCGCGGTCGCGCTCGCGGCGCGCACCTACGGATCTCGCGATCGCGTCGTCGTCGAGCTCACAGACCCGTTCCTCCCGGGCAACGAGGGGCGTTGGTCGATCGACAACGCGTCCGACGATGTCACTGTGCAACGCACGGACGACGACGCCGACCTCGCAATGTCCGCGTCGGAGCTCGGTGGTCTCTACCTCGGTGGCGTGTCGGCAACAACGCTCGCGCGCGCGGGTCGAATCGCGGAGCTCGTCCCGGGCGCGATCGCGCGCGCCGACACATTTTTCACTACAACACCCGCGCCGTGGTGCCGTACGGACTTCTGAGCGCTACGCGTCGACCGGAACGACGTCGAACCCGAGCGCGCGTGCCGCTTCTCGCTGGCGCGCGTCGAACGTGACGAACGAACACGGACGGGGGAGGCGGTCGCCCGCTGCGAGGTGAACGGCGTCGAGGCTTCTGAGACCATGAGCGCAGCCGATCTCGGATGCGACCTCGAGACACTCGGAGTCGACGTCGACGACGAGGAAGCGTGCCCAATCGTCTGCCAAGCGCGCTGCGATCGACTCCTGGACCGAGCGCGAGAGCGGCTGCCGGCACAGAGCGATGCGGGACTCGGTTCGCAGGAGGGCCGACGCCACCCAATCCTCGTCGATCTCCATTGCATGGAGGACGAGGTTGGTTCCCTCTTCGGCGATGTAGCGCTTCACCATCGCCGAGCTGTCGAGGAGCAACACCTATCGGTCACCGCGGAGCTCGTCGACGATGTCGCTCGTGAGCTTCGCCCCGCCGGTGAGCTTGACCGGCTCGGGCGCAGGCCGATGCGGGCCTCGCCTTCGCGGCGGGATCACCCGGCCGGACGCGATCAGCTCGTCGAGGGTGGGACGCTCACCAGCGGGCCGCAGCGGTGCAAGCTCGGCCTTGGGCTCGCCGTCGACCGTGATGACGATTCGTTCACCCGAAGCCGCCCGGCGCACGAGCCGGCTGATGTCCCGTCGCAGCTCTCGGATCCCCACGCGCTCCATCCGCCGAAGTGTACACGCGTGGACACAAGCCGGGAAGACCTACCGCGCGACCAGAGCCTTGAGCTGGGCGATCGCGTCGATGGGCCCGGGGTCGACGTCGTTGTCGAGCGCGAGGTAGTAGCTCATCCAGTCGCCGAGGTAGATGACATCGAGGAGCTGCGCGAGGCGTCCCTCCCCTTCCGCCTCGACCGTGATCACCCGGTTCAGGGTCTCTTCGATCAGCTCCCGGGTGGCCGCCATGCGCCGTGCGAGCTGAGCGTGCTCCATGCCCTGGTGCAGCTCGACGAGCGTGAAGATCTGGCGGGTGACATCGCCGTGCTGACCCCACCCACAGACCTCGTTGTGGTCGAGCTCCGGGTAGACGTTCCAGAACGCCGGCGCCTTCGCGTTCTCGTTGATCGAGCACTTCCAGCGCATCGCGGCGGCAGCGCCGAAGCCACCGGCGCCATAGATGATCGGGATCGTGCGATCGATCTTGCGCGCCAGCTCGCGCGCCGGGTTGCGCGACGCGTCGGCATCGGGCTTGCACTGGTCGCGCCGGCGCTTCAGCTGCTCTTGCGCCTTCAGCAGCGCTGCGTGCGCTTCGGGGAGCATGCCCATGCGGAACAACACGACGATCAGCGGCGCGAGGAGCGAGCCGAGCGCGAACCGCGGCAGCGGCGCGTCGGTCGGACAGCCGATGTGGAGCAGGTCGTGCTCACGCGCGAAGTCAGCGAGGGCACCGCCGCTCGACACGGTGATGAGCCGTGCTCCAGCAGTGAGGGCACCGCGCGCCATCTCCAGCGTCTCCTCCGTGTCACCCGAGTACGACACCGCGAACGCGAGTGTGCGCGGACCGACGAACGCGGGCGTTCGGTAGTGCTTCAACACCGTCAGGGGAACGGGTAGGGACGCGGTGCCGGTGGCCTGCAGGATGTCGCCGACGATCCCCGAGCCACCCATGCCGAGCGTGACGATGTGATCGAAGTCGTCGGCGGCGGGGAGCTTGCTGCGGTCGATCTTGCCTGCGCGCTCGTGCGCGCTCGCGAGCTGTTCCGGGATCGAGCAGAGCGCCTGGCCGACGTTGAGCGAATCGACGGCCATCGCCCTAAGCCTGGAACGTGAAGCTCACGCCGTCGGCTTCCGCCTTTGCCGTGAGTCGCGCGTCCTCGGCATCGTCGACATTCTCGGCCTCGTCGATCAGCATGATCGGGATGTCGTCGCGCACTGCGTAGCGTCGCTTGAGCCTGGGGTTGTACAGCGACGACTCGTCCTCGAAGTAGAGCAGCGGTCCCTTGTCTTCGGGGCACGCGAGGATCTCGAGCAGCTTGGGGTCGAGCGCCATCGTCACTCCTTGCCAAAACGGGATTTAGGTCGGTGTTTGCTCGGCGCGCACCAGCGCGAGCACGTCGTTGGTGTGCACGTCGCAGGAA
This sequence comes from Acidimicrobiia bacterium, assembly GCA_040880805.1. Taxonomy (NCBI): domain Bacteria; kingdom Bacillati; phylum Actinomycetota; class Acidimicrobiia; species Acidimicrobiia bacterium. The sequence goes on from JBBDHW010000049.1 coordinate 9,316, forward strand.
ACACGGTCGGTGGCCTCGAGATTGAGCCGCAGCAGCGGCTCGGTGTTGCTCGGGCGCAGATTGAACCACCAATCGCCCATGTCGACGGTGAGGCCGTCGAGACGATCCTGCAGACCGTCGCTGTACGCGGCGGCGACGCGATCGATCACTTCGTCGACATCGGCGACGCGCGTGTTGATCTCGCCGGATGGCGCGTAGCGATCGAAGGGCACGCGCAGCTCCGACAGCGGCGTACCCGATTTCGAGAGCTGCTCGAGCACGATGAGCGCGGCGATGATGCCGGAGTCGGCTCGGAAGTTCTCGCGGAAGTAGTAGTGCGCGGAATGCTCGCCGCCGAACACCGCACCCGTGTCGGCCATCACCTGCTTCATGAACGAATGGCCGACGCGGCTCTTGACCGGCTTGCCGCCGAGCTCCCGGATCACCTCGGGCACCGCCTTCGAACAGATCACGTTGTGCACGATCGCCTCACCCGGGTGTCGCGCGAGCATCGCGGCCGCGAGGATGGCCGTAGTGGTGGAGCCCGACACGACCTCGCCGCGGTCGTCGACCAGCACGACCCGATCGGCGTCGCCGTCGAACGCGAGACCGATCGCCGCGCCACCGTCGATCACCGCCCGCCGGAGATCGGCAAGGTTGTCGAGATTCATCACGTCGGGCGCATGATTCGGGAAGGTCCCGTCGAGCTCTCCGTAGAGAAGGGTGAGCTCGAACGGCAGCCCAGAGAACACCGCGGGCACGATGAGCCCGCCCACGCCGTTTGCGGTGTCGGCAACGACGCGCATCGGGTCGAGGGTGGCGACGTCGACGAAGGACCGCACGTGCGCGGCGAATGCCGAGAGGAGATCGAGCCGTTCCGCTCGACCCGGATCTTCGCCCCGCTCGAGCAGACCCTCCGCCACCATGGCCTTGATCTCGGCGAGCCCGGTGTCTTCCCCGATGGGCGCGGCGCCCGCGCGGCAGAGCTTGAACCCGTTGTACTCGGCCGGGTTGTGGCTCGCGGTCACCATCGCGCCGGGCGCGTCGAGATGGCCCGAGGCGAAGTAGCAGAGGTCGGTCGAGGCGATCCCGAGGTCGAGGACGTCGGCACCGGCGATCGTCGCGCCCTCGATGAACGCGGCAACGAGGGGCTCCGACGACGGGCGGGCGTCGTGCCCGACGAGCACCCGTGCGGCACCCGTGAACGCGACGAGCGCGTTCCCCACCTTGCGCGCGACCGACTCGTCGAGCTCGTCGGGATAGACGCCGCGAATGTCGTAGGCCTTGAAGATGGAGTCGAGCGCAGCGTCGGCCACGGGGAGCCTCGGGTCCTCACCGCGGGGAGCGGGACGGAAATCGTACCCGGCGACGCCTCCGATCGGGTCCGGAACCTCCCGCGCCGGAAGCGGTAGGGGCGGTCACTCCCCACCACACGAGGGCCCCCAGCCCGGCAAGGCCGGCGAGGCTTCCGGCCCGACCGAGCCATTCCGCGGACGTGGTGCCATAGGCGAGACGCACGTGCTTGCTCGTGGGAACGACGACCATGAAGTTCGGCGTGGCGCGCCACGGGCCGTCGGCGCCGCGGGCCTCCCAGTTCGGGAAGTACGACGTCTTGACCATCACCGGCACGCCCGTGCGCGACACGTCGAACTCGATGGAGTCCTCGGTGGTCCGTATGTGCGACACCTTCACGTTCGGCAACGGCCGCTTCGCGACCTGGCGAGCATCGGACATGTCGGCCCGCTGCCACGCCGCGGGCCCGTGGTCGGTGAGAGGACGGTTGAGCGCGTTGGGATCGTCGAACCACGGCACCGCCAGGCACTCCCATGCACTGAGCTCCTCGACACCCGGCGTATCCGGCGGAGGCTTCGGCTTGCCTTCGCACTTCCAGTTCGAGTCGGTGTGCAGGTCCTTCGCGACGACTGGTTCGTACTGCAGCGCGGAGACGACGGGAGCGCCCGCAACTTCGTAGATCGTCCAGCCGAGCGGTGGGCCGACGTCGAGGTCCGGGACGGTCGCGACTTCCCGCAGCGCCGGGTTGCGCGCCGCGGCTTCCTTCATGTCGGGCATCGCGGCGTAGTAACGCACCCCCATCAGCTGGAGATACTTCACTCCGAGGTCGAAATCGACCGACGTGCGGTACGGGAATCCGCGCGCGGGATTCGACGGTGTCGGCGTGAGGGTGGCGGCCGCGAGGAAGTGGTACGGCGTCGTACCCGCCGACTCGTAGTACAGACCCTCCATCGAGCTGATCCGACCGTCGGTCCAGTACGGGAGCATCATCAGCGAGAGCGGAGTCCCGTATTGGCCGATCGAGGAGCTCGGCTCCCACAGCATGCGACCAGGCGGCAATGACGCGGCGGTGTCGATGAACGCCCGGTACTCCGCGTAGCCCTTCTTCGTGAAGTCGGCAGCGGTTCCGCCTTCGTAACCGGTGTAGTTGTACTTGGCCCAGTAGATGACGTAGCCCTTGGTCGCGTTGACCCGCACGAGCGCAATCGTCGTGAACACCGCCAACACCACCCCGATGACGAGCAGACGAGTTGCCACGTGACGTGCACTCTCGGGGCGTCGGTGCTCCGGCGCCGCGTCATCGAACACCGAATCGTCGCGTGAAGGGGTGCCGTCGTCAGGCGGATCCGGACCGTGCACGACCCATGCGGCGAACTGCCCGGTCCAACGAGCGATCTCGGCGGCGCCGAGCGCCGCAAGGAGGTACAGCATGAGGTACCAGAACGGCAGCAGCCGGAGGTTCCACGCCGGCGTCTTGCCCAGGATCTCGCGCAGCAGCTCCCACGCGCAGAAGATCGTGCCGGCGAGGAAGGTGATCGCGCCGACGACGAGCGTGGCTCGACGCCGGTACGCGATTCCCGCCCCGATCGCGACGAGCCCGAACAGGAACAGGAACCACATCTCGGAGAGGAACAACCAGTCGAAGGACGTCGGCAGCTCGATACCCAACCGGCCGAGCAGCCAGGGATCGGTGTACCCGGTGCCGATCGGTTCGTAACGCATGTCGGTCGTGTAGCCGAGCGTGGCCGCAAGCGGAACGAGCCACACCGCGGTGAGCGCGGTGCCGACCGCGACGATCGCGGCCACGCGCCCCGTGTTCGCGCGCGGACGCCAACACAACCAGATCACTCCTGCTGCGGAAAGTGCGAACACCGCGACGACGAGGTGGCTCGTGAGCGTTGCTGCGAGGAACAAAGCCGGGATCCACAGTCCGCGGCGCCGATCCAGAGCGAACGCGAGCGTGCCGAGGAAGAGCAGCGCGCAGGCGATCGCGATCGTGAACGAGTACTCACCCGCGAGCGTGTTGGTGAGGGTGCCACCCATGATGTGGTGGTCGTACCGCATGGTCGCGTCGCCGCCGTCCTTGAAGAACAGGAGGGCGGTCGCACCGACCGCGAAGAAGGCGGGCGCGGGGCGCGGCGTGCGGATGCCCCGGGCGAACACGTAGGCGCCGATCGGCAGCAGCACCGGACCGAGCGCGGTCACGAGCTTGAACGCGATGTTGTACGGCAACACGACGTCGAGCAGGACGATCAGCAGCGCCGGGAACGGAAAGTAGAACTGCCCGGCCGGGAACCCGGCGTACGAGTCGTTGGTCCAGCCCGCAACCCGCCACGGCAAGAGGTGGTCACGGAGGTACGCGGGGAACCACACGTGCGCGCCCGTGTCACCGCCGGTGGGGGTGGTGTTCAGGAACAGCAGCCGCGGCTGGAGCTGCACGAAGATGTAGATGCAGCACACCGCGACGATCGCGATCCCGGCCCAGTTCAGGAAGCGGTCGTATCGCTTGATCCGCGGCGCCGGAACTTCCTCGACACGTTCCGTGGGCGCGTCGATGACGTCGTGGGTGGCGACCACCGGGTCAGTGTGCCAGGCGAGGATGTGCGGAAACGCTCAGGTGCGCAGGGCTACTTGACGCGCGCGAGCTCGAGCACGTGCCCGAGCGGCACCGGCCCTTCGGCCGTCTCCCACGACTGCGCTTCGCAACGCCCGCATCGGCGAAACGTCACCTCGCGCTCCGCGATCCGCATCCGGATCTCGACGAGCGTCGATCTCGAGCACCTTGGACAGCGCACGCGAACCTCCCAGCACCACGACCGCCGGTAGAGGTATCGGGACCCGAACGGGAAAACTTGAGCAAACACCGGTTTGCACCAATCGCGTCACATGCGGCGACGAGTGCCAGCGAGGAGCTCGCCAGGAGTGAACGACCGCGAGGCGGGTATCCGGCCTCGCAGCGAGCGGGTGATCAGGTGATCTCGATCAAGAGGTCGATCACGCTCAACGTGTTGAAGCCCACGTGGAGCATGATCGACCGGGAGAGATCGCCGGTCTTGGCCGCCTGGTACCCCGACACGAGGCCCAGCGAGAGGATCGCGGGAAACGCGATCAGCGTCCCGATCGACGGATCGCCGAAGTGCACGAGACCGAAGACCGCAGCGGAGATGAAGACCGCCCAGCCGGGCGTCGTCTTGCGCAGTAACGAGCGCAGGAGAGCGCCGCGGAACAGGAGCTCTTCGGCTACCGGCGCGAGCACGCCCACAGCGAGGAACAGCAAGGGGATGGCGAAGCCGCTCGACCGTGACGCGATCCGCACCGCCTCCTGGCGGGCAACCGTGCCGTGCACCTCCTGGAGGAGCAGGATGCCCGGAATCCACACGAGCTGGAGGCCGACCCCGGCGAAGAACCACCGCGCGTCGTCCCACCAGGGCTTGCCGCGTGGGATCGCCCGGAGCCCGAAATCGGCTTCGAGGGACCCGCGGCCCTTCCGGCGCGCCACGACGGCCAGCCAGGCGACGATCGTGCCGTCCTGGGCGATGATCAGCGCGGCGAGCTCGGTCGGGCTCGTGCGCACGCCGACGAACGCACCCGCGACGACGGAGACGAGGAACCCGGCGAACCAGGCCGCGACGACGTCGCCGATACCCCAGCTGATCCTCGGACGCAACGCCTCCGGCCCGGGGACCGGTGGGTCCGGTGCGGACGTCGGGCTCACCGGTTGCCCGGCACCGCGCAGTGCACCTGCGCACGATACCGGCGCACGATACCGGCGCCTTTCTCCAGTGCGCGTGTTCGCGGGGGGGCCTCCCGCCGTAGCATGGAGCGACCGAGGCCGCCGACCCCAAGGCCGCCCGGCAGGAGTCCGGCCCGACCAATGAGCCGTCGCCCAAACGACCTCGACCCCGGGAGCGATCCCGGAGCCCGTGGACCCGCGCCGAACGGCCGGCCCCCGTCTCCTCCGGGTGGTCCGCGTCCGGGCGGCGGGATGCCCCCGGGAGGCCGCCAAGGTTCGCGGCCCGGTGAAAATCGGCCAGGTGAGAAGCGACCGAGCTCGTCGCCGTCGTTGCGTTGGGTGCCGTGGATCGTGCTCGCGCTCATCGCCGCCGCGTTCCTGGTGAGCAGCCTCGCGAGCAACAGCTCGTCGAAAGCCGACCTGACGTACTCGGAGTTCACGAAGGCCGTCGACGAGGGCAAGGTCAAGAGCATCGAGTTCAACAAGTCCAGCGGCGAGATCGACGGCGTCTTCACCGGGCCGCAGGACGGCAAGAAGGAATTCACGAGCTCGGGTCCGAAGGACGACCTTCCCGCGGCCGAGCTGAAGACACTCCAGTCGAAGAACGTCGACATCAAGTACGTCGACCAGGGAAGCAACCTTCTCGGCGACATCCTGCTGTGGGTGCTGCCACTGGTGCTCATCGTCGGTTTGTTCGTCTGGCTCAGCCGGCGCGCCACGCAGGGGCAGATGGGCGCGGTGATGAACATCGGGCGCAGCCGGGCGAAGGTGTACAACACCGAGAACCCGAAGACCACGTTCGCCGACGTTGCCGGCTACGGGCCGGTGAAGCAAGAGATTGCCGAAGTCGTCGACTTCTTGAAGAACCCCGCCAAGTTCAAGGAGATCGGCGCGCGCATCCCCAAGGGCGTGCTGCTCGTGGGCCCGCCCGGCACCGGAAAGACCCTCATCGCGCGTGCGGTTGCGGGCGAGGCCGGCGTGCCGTTCGTGTCGGTTACCGGATCCGACTTCATGGAGATGTTCGTCGGTGTCGGCGCCGCGCGCGTGCGCGACCTGTTCCAGACCGCGCGCAAGCAGGCGCCCGCGATCATCTTCGTCGACGAGGTCGACTCGATCGGCCGGAAGCGCGGCGCGGGCTTGGGCGGAGGTCACGACGAGCGCGAGCAGACGCTCAACCAGATGCTCGCCGAGATGGACGGCTTCGAAGCCACCGAGGGCATCGTGATGATGGCGGCCACGAACCGTCCCGACGTCCTCGACCCCGCGCTGCTGCGTCCCGGTCGCTTCGACCGGACGATCCTCGTGCCCTTCCCCACGCAGGAGGAGCGCGTCCAGATCCTCAAGGTGCACTTCCGCGACAAGAAGATCGACGACGACGTCAATGTCGACGTGCTCGCGCGCGGCACGCCAGGCATGTCGGGGGCCGACCTCTCCAATCTCGTGAACGAAGCCGCGCTGTTCGCCGTACGACGCGGCGAGAAGCAGGTGCACGCCGAAGACTTCGAGTCGGCGCGCGACCGGGTCCTGATGGGCCTCAAGCGCGAGTCGATGGTGCTCAGCGAGGAAGAGAAGGAAGTGGTCGCCTACCACGAGGGCGGGCACGCGGTGCTGGCGTACGTGCTCGAGCACGCCGACCCGGTGCACAAGGTCACGATCCTCGCCACCGGTATGGCGCTCGGGGTCACCCAGCAACTGCCGCTCGAGGAGCGCCACATCTACAAGCGGGAGTACATCGCCGACTCGCTCGTCGTGCGCCTCGGTGGCCGCATTGCCGAGGAGCTCGTCTACGGCCACCTCTCCACCGGCGCGCAGAACGACCTGGTCGGTGTCACCGAGCTCGCTCGCAAGATGGTGCGCGAGTGGGGCATGTCGGATCGCATCGGGCCGATGGCGTGGGGCTCGCAGGGGGCGGTGTTCCTGGGCGAGGACCTCGTGCACACCCGCGACTACTCCGACGAGACGGCCCGCGTAATCGACGAAGAGGTCGAGCGCATCCTGCGCGACGAGGAGAACCGCGCCCGGAAGGTGCTCGGTGAGCACCGCGCCGGGCTCGAGGCCATCGCACAGGCGCTGCTCGAGCGGGAGACGCTCGACGGCGGGGAGGTCGGTGCGATCGTCGACGAGGCGATGGGTCACAGGTGCGGCGGCCCGCGGCACTACCTGCGCGCCGACGGCACGGACGTCGTCGCAGAATCGCTCCCCGCAGGCGAGTCACTCAGCGACATCGCCGAGTAAGGGCCTGCCGACGAACAAGTCGCGCGATCTTACGCGGGCGTGTTGGTCGGCTTCTCGCTCGGGGCGTTGGGCCAGCCCGGCCCGGAGGATGTTGCGGGCCGCGTTCACGTCCGCATGCGCGACATGCCCGCAGCGGCGACAGCAGAACACGGTGGCGTCACGGTTCCTCGCCTCGACGTGGCCGCAGTCGGCGCAGGTCTGTGAGGTGTGCCGGGGGTTCACCGCGATCGTTTCGCGCCCAGCCTCTTCCGCTGTAAGGAGAATGACCGGTGTTGAGGTGGTCACGCGGCCAACGGTGTGAGGGT
>JBBDHW010000050.1 GCA_040880805.1 Acidimicrobiia bacterium
CTTTCCGCGGATACGCGACCGCAACTCACATGGTCAATCGGTGGATCGAGGCTAAAGGGTGACTCGGTCCTAAGCGCGTTACGCGATGCGCCGACGTTCGGACGGCGCTCCGCCCTCACGCCTGACGAACGCGAGGACCTCAAGAACCGGTTGGATGCGATGGCAACTGCTGGCCGATATGACGCGGGCATCGCCGTCGCTGCCCTCGGGGGTAACGATGAACTCGTTATACAGCGCGCCATCGAGGCGAGAGATCGCGTACTTGCGCGTGCCGAGCCGGACGAGCACACGTTCAGCTTCGGCACAAACATGGTGCCCGATTCCTACCTGGTGACGTTCCTCGCACGTGAAGACCGAAGGGCATGCCTCGAGAAGCTGCTCACGATCGCCGAGGACCCTAGGGAGGCCGCACCAAATCGGCAGGAGGCGCTCATCGCCGCTTGCAACCTCGTGGTTGACGAAGACGAGGAGTACAAGGAGAAGCTCCATATTCGTAGTCATGCAGTCGCGGATGGACACCACGACGGAAGCCTGCTCGACGCTGAGACTACGCATCCGCACCCACTGAGCACGATGAAGATTGACTTTGGATCTTCGTCGCTCCGCGCAAATGGGTTGCGCCTCGCCCACTTCACGGCGATCCGCGACGACCAGAAGAAATGGGTTCGTGACCGGGCGGTTGCGATGTTGGGTAGCGACGATACCCACGAGGTCCATGCAGCTGCCCGCACCCTCGCGGGCCTGCCCGTAGAAACGCTGAGCGCGCTCGACTCAGCGCTGCTCGCCGCGCACCCGCTGCCTGTCGTGCGTCAATTGGCTGTCGTCGTTGCGACAGCCCAACCAAGCATCTACTCGGCGACGCTTGCACAGCTCGCGATGGACCCCGAAAGCAGTGTCAGGATCGTGCTGGCGCATCGGTTAGCCGAACGAAAACTGGGTGAGCACACCGGAGCAAAGACCTCGGGCGACGAGGCGACAGTCGACCAGTTGCTCGTCACTCTGAGCAGGGACGTTCGACACTCAGTACGCTTTGCTGCCGCGGGTCTCAACAGGACATAGCACGGCGGGGCGCGGTTTCTCTTCGCAACAGCACTCTCAGACTTGAGCTCGTCTGTCGTGCGAGAGCACGATCGGTCCTCCGAGCGCCGGGGGCAGAAACGCACAGATCACCGGTCGACTAGAGCCGACCACGCTTGATTGCTGCGTACCAGAGCCGGCGATCGGTGCGCGACCTGGTCGGGCTGAGCCGTCACACTCGCGGACTACGGCGCGTGGATCGTCACTCCAGACTGTCCCGCGTGAACGCCCCGTCGGACTCCCGCGACAAGGACCGGCTGCGTGCTGGGCCAACCTCTTCGAGACGTCGAACAGCGGTGGCGAACTTCATGGCGCGTCGCCGAGTAGTGCTTGACCCAACGCCACCGCGACTGCCTGGTCGGCGGCTTCGACGGCGTGCGCGTACACGCGCAACGTCATCGCTGGGTTCGCGTGACCGAGCCTTCCCGCGACGGTTCGCACGTCATGGCCACCGCTGATCGCGACCGTCGCGGACCAGTGGCGGAGATCGTGGAGGCGCCACTTCTCATCGATGCCCGCGATTCGACGCGCGCGACTCCACCAGTTTCCGATGCGATCGGGGTTTGCCGGCAGATTTCCGATGGCAAACATCCAGGGACCGAACTCCTCGCGCTCGGTACGCACCTTCGCGATGAGGTCGAGCGTGTCGTCGTCGAGCGTGACCATTCGTCTGTTCGCCGTCTTGGTGGGCGCGGCGACGAGCGTCGGCGTCGTGCGTTGGTCGGGTCGCCCGTGGCGAATGACAGCGACGCTCCTGTCGATGGTCAAGCGGTTGCCGTCGACACTGTCCCACCGGAACGCGGCGAGCTCGGCGCGGCGCGCGCCTGTCACCGCGGCCAAGCGCAATGCGAGTCCGGCGGCGGGATCGAAGCTCGTGGCGGCATCGATCACCGCGCGCACATCTTCAGCCTTCATCGACTCGCGAGGAGCACGCGCGGGCTGGGATACCGGCGCGAGGGAGGCGACGTTCGTGGTGACCCAACCCCACCGCAGTGCTTGCGCCAGCGCGGCGCGCAACACCATGTGGCGATTCCGGATCGAGCCGGGGCCGACGCCGGCCTTGCGCAGGCGCACATGCCACCGGTCGACGTCGACCACCGAAAGACGCGCTACCGCGACCGATCCGATGGGATCCTCGGCCACGAGGCGGACGCGGCTCCGCTGATCGCGCTTGGTCGCCTCGGCGCGCTCGCCTCCGCGGAGCTCCAGATAGGCGTCGAGCAGCTCGGCGACGGTTCGCCCGCGGGCCCGCGGAGCCGGATGAACGGTGAGCTCGGCAGCGACCCGCTGCGCGTCCTTCTTGCCGCCCCGCACTGTCCGGCTGACCTGGGTCGGCTTGCCGAGGTCGTCGCGACCCGTGAACGCCCGTACCTCCCACACACCGGGGCGTCTTTGGCGGATAGTGGCCATCCGCGCACTTTAGACCGAGTAGGGATGAGAGTAGGGATAGCCCTTCGGCAAAGGGCCTCAGCCGTGACGCAAGATCACCGAATATGTATACCCGATATGGCTCGTGCGATCACCAACCGCTGGATCTCGCTGGTTCCTTCGAAGATCGTGTAGATCTTGGCGTCGCGGTGCCAGCGCTCGACGGGGTAGTCGCGGATGTAGCCGTAGCCGCCGAGGATCTGGATGGCCTCCTCGGTGACGCGCACCGCGGTCTCCCCCGCCTTCAGCTTGCTCATCGACCCTTCGCCGCTCTCGAACTTCTTGCCGGAGTGCGCCATCCAGGACGCGCGCCACACGAGCAAGCGCGACGCGTCGATCTCGGTCTTCATGTCGGCGAGCTTGAACGCGATGGCCTGGTTCTCGATGATCGGGCGGTCGAACTGCACGCGCTCCTTGGCGTACTCGAGCGCGAACTCGTACGCGGCGCGTGCGATGCCGATGGCCTGCGCGCCCACGAGCGGGCGCGTGGCCTCGAACGTTGCCATGGCTGCCTGCACGCGACTGCTCCCGCCCTCGCGCGCACGCGCGAGCCGCTCGTCGAGCCTGTCCTTCCCACCGAGTAGACAGCTCCCCGGCACGCGCACATCGTCGAGGACGACCTCCGCGGTGTGGCTGGCACGAATGCCGTGCTTCTTGAACTTCTGACCCATGCGCAACCCGGGTGTACCCGGCGGCACGACGAAGCTCGCGTGTCCTCGGGCGCGGAGCTCGGGCTCCACCGAAGCGACGATCACATGCACGTCGGCAATACCGCCGTTCGTGATCCACGTCTTGGTGCCGTTCAGCACCCACTCGTCCTTCGCCTCGTCGTAGACCGCGCGGGTGCGCAGCGAGCTGACGTCGCTCCCTGCATCGGGCTCGCTCACCGCGAACGCGCCGAGCTGGATCTTCTCGGCCGTGCCGAAGCACTGCGGCACCCACTCGGCGACTTGCGCGGGCGTTCCGTTCGCGACGATCCCCGACACTGCGAGCGTGGAGCCGAGGATCGCGAGAGTGATGCCGGCGTCGCCCCAGCACATCTCCTCGCTGATGATCGGCCACGTGAGACCGGTGGGATCGGCGGACGCATTGGCGGAGAACTCCGCCGAGTAGAGGCCGATCTTCGCCGCCTCCTCGATGATCGGCCACGGGGTTTCCTCGCGCTCGTCCCACTCGTGGGCGGCGGGGCGGACGACGGTCTCGGCGAAGTCGTGCACCCACTTCTGGATCTGGAGCTGGTCCTCGTCGAGGTCGAGGGAGAAGGCAGCCATCGGCGCTCCTGACACTGGTCACTAAGTTACCGTTCGGTAACTTAGCAGCCGAGGGGCGCCGCTCGGCTCAAGCGGTCGCCGCTCGCCGTGCGCCCCGGCCCGTGCCGATCACACCGCCGATCACCACGATCGCGAGGATCGTAGGAATGACCATCCAGAACAGGCCCAGCGCCGGCAGTGTTGCCACGATGATCAGTGCGTCGGCGAGCACCACCGACTGTGACGACGGCGGCGTGCGCAGCTCACTCGTCGCCTCGAGCGGCATGGCCTGCCCGCGTCGCCGCGCCGCCACGATCGAGATGGCAACGAGAGTCAGGACGCCGGCGGCGAGCGCGACGATCGACCCCATCAGGCCGAACGCGATCAGGACGACGGCGACGAGTGCGAGCACGCAGAGAACGATCGCGCTCCGACGCGCGGGACTGCCGGTGAATGCAGGCGCGACGTCTCCGTCGAACTGAGCTCGCCAGCGCAGCCAGAGGCCGGTGAACATCGCGACCGCGAACAAGCAGAGCAGGACGGGGCCGATGGCTTGACCCGGCATCTTGCCGTTCTCGTCGACGATCACGTAGACCGCCATCAGCACGTTGAACACTCCGACGAGTACCGCGAGTGGCGTGAACCACGACTGCGTCGCCGACTCCCATGCCGCCCGAATACCCGTCGGTCGTGTCGATGACTCGCCTCGGTGCTCTTTCATCGCTCGTCCTTCCTCGAAACGCCACATGAGGTCACCAGGAACACCTCGGAGTGTGCGCCCCGCAATCGACATCCGGAGACCGCGCGTGCTGGCGCCGTTGCTCACGTGCTGTTCGAAGACGTCGGACGCGATCTCGTCACAGCGGGCGACACGCGTTTCGTCGGGGAGCCCGCGCGTGTAGCGCGCGACCCAGCGCTCGGGAAGCGTGCTCACGGCGACGCGAGCCCAGGACGAGGGTTCGCACGAGACGTCTGCGCCCGGTCGGCTTCCACGAGCGCGGCCTCGCCGAGACCGGTGATGCGGTACAGGCGACGCCGGGGACGCCCCTCGGCCTCGGCGATCTCCGCGTCCTCCCACCGGCTCGTGAGCAGACCTGCGTGTTCCATGCGCGCGAGGGCGCGGTACAGGGTGCCGTGGGCGGTGAGACGCCGGGCAGCCTCTTGCTCCCGAATTGCAGTCGCGAGGGCGAAGCCGTGGAACTCGGGCTCGCCCGCTCGTTGCGCCGACAGACCCGCCCCGAGGATCGACTGCTCGATCGGCAGCAGTGTTCCGAGACGTCGGCGTGGCACGGCCCCAAGAATAAGCAGATATCTGCTCATTGTCAAGAAGGCTCGCGCGCCGGACGCGGGGGGGGGGGCGGGGGGCCACGTTCGGGGAGACCGGAGCTCAGGGTACGTCGGGGTGAGCCCGGCTCCGAGCGGAGCGCGTCAGCTCTGGACTTACGCTCCGCCCTGTCCGAAGTGATGGTCCAGGACCTTGTCGACCCGAGCCTCCACCTTGCCCTTGAGCTCGTCGCCCTTGGCCTGGTCGATGCGGCCGTTCTCAACGGCCTTGTCGATCGCGGTGTTGGCGGCGTTGACCAGTGCGGTCTTCACGTCAGCCGGGTTCTTGCCGAGCGACGTGGCGTACTCGTTGATGCTCTGCCCACCTTTGAGGGCGGCGCGGAGGTCCTGCGTGGACACACCGAGGGTGTCGGCAGCGATCTTGGCGCCGTGGCGGCGGACCATCGCCCGCAGCCTCGGGTGCCTCTGCGCCGTGGCCGCGGGCTGACCGGAACCCGAGCCCGAGCCGCTGCCGTCGGCGGCGTACGCCATCCCCGCGGTACCGGCGGTGAGAGCGCCGGCCATCGCAACCGTGGCAACTAGCTTCTTGATCTTCATGGGTCTTCCTTCCTGATTCCCCTGCTCATGTGATTCGGCTCATCCGATTCGACCGGGCCGGGGGGTTCGGCCCACGTCAACTATCAAACCGCCGGAACATCAGGGGCGTGTGAGGCGAACGGCAGCCGTCCGCCAAGGCCGGAGCAGACAGGCGGAGCAGCCCCGAGCGCCCCGAAATGGCCTCCGGGACCGGTGGTAGCGTCCGCGCGCCATGGCCGAGGACGTCACCGTCGCCGTCGAGGACTCCGTCGCCACGGTCGAGTTCCACCGTCCTCCGAACAACTTCTTCGACGTCGAACTCATCCGTGCGTTGGTCGACGCCGTGTTCGCGCTCGACGACGATCCCGAGTGCCGCGCCATCGTGCTCTGCTCGGAGGGCAAGAACTTCTGCGCGGGCGCCGACCTCGGTCCGCAGTCCGACCTCGTGGACCAGACCGCAGATCTCTACGCGCAGGCCGTGCAGCTCTTCTCGGCTCGCAAGCCGATCGTCGCCGCGGTGCAGGGAGCCGCGGTGGGAGGTGGACTCGGACTCGCGCTGGCAGCCGACTTCCGCGTCGCCACGCCGGAGTCGCGGTTCAGCTGTAACTTCGCGAAGCTCGGCTTCCACCAGGGGTTCGGCATCTCGGTGACCCTGCCCGCGATCGTCGGCCAGCAACGTGCGCTCGAGCTGATGTACACCGGCGGCCAGGCGAGGGGCGCCGAAGCGCTCGCGATCGGACTGTGCGACCGCCTCACCAGCCCGGAGGACCTGCGCGACGCAACGCGGGAGCTTGCGACCGAGATCGCGGCGTCGGGTCCGCTCGCGGTGCTGGCCATCCGCGAGACCATGCGCGGCGATCTCGCGCACAAGGTGCGCGAAGCAACGAAGCGCGAACACGAAGCGCAGCAGACACTCCGACAAACCGACGACTTCCGTGAGGGTGTCGCCGCGATGGCCGAGCGACGCCTGCCGAGCTTCACAGGGCAGTAACGCGGTGGCACCGCACGCGCCGGCCGGCATCGACTTCGACGGACTTGCCCCGTGGTTCACCGCGAACGTGCCGCAGTTCCGGCCGCCCTTCACGGCCGAACAGATCGTAGGTGGACGTTCCAACATCACGGTCCGGCTCACCGATGCCGACGGACGCGACTGCATCATCCGACGACCACCGCTCCACAGCGTGCTGGCTACTGCGCACGACGTTGGCCGCGAGTATCGCATCATCCATGCGCTCGGCCCGACCGACGTGCCGGTCCCCGAGGCGTTCGGCAACTGCACCGACGAGGCCGTCATCGGCGCGCCGTTCTACGTGATGGAGTACGTCGAGGGCATCGTCCTCAACGACGTCGGCACTGCGTTGCACACACTCGACGAAGCCGCTCGGCGGAACGCGAGCAACTCGGTCGTCGACGCGCATGTCTCGCTCCACGCGGTCGACGTCAATGCGGTAGGTCTCGGTGACCTCGCGCGCAAGGACGACTACATCGGTCGCCAACTCCGGCGCTGGCACCGGCAGTACGAGCAGACAAAGACGAGCGACGTTCCCGGGCTCGAACGCGTCTACAAGTTCCTGTCGGAGCGCATCCCGGAGCAACGAGAGAGCACCATCGTGCACGGCGACCTGCGGCTCGGAAACTGCATCATCGACCAGCACGGCACCGTGCTCGCGGTGCTCGACTGGGAGCTGTGCACGCTCGGTGACCCGCTCGCCGACATCGGGTACCTGCTCGCGACGTCGCCGGAACCGAGCGACGACGTGATCTCCGACAACTACTCCCCCACCATCGCGCCGGGATTCGCGACACGCGCCGAGGTGGCCGAGCGATACCAACGCGCGTCCGGTCGCGATCTCTCCCAGATCGAGTACTACATCGCGTTCTCGCAGTGGAAGCTGGCGTGCATCCTCCAGGGAGTGCTGGTGCGAGCGGAGGCCGGGGCGCAGGGCGAACGGGCCGGCGATCTCGATCCAATGCGAAGCCGTATCGAGATGTGCGTGATGCTCGCCGAGCGGCACGCCTCGAGGTTGTAGAAGGAGGTTCTGCAATGACGACGAATACCACGACCGTCGCCGGATACAGCCACGTCACCGTGATGGTCGACGACCTCGACGCGGCCGTCACCTTCTATTGCGATGTCCTCGGCTTCGAGGTGTTGCCGCGGCCCGCGGAGTTCGGCCCCGGTGCGTGGCTCCAGGTGGGCTCCGCCCAGCTCCACATCGGCGTTGTCGACCGGATGCCCGAAAAGGGCCGCGGGCTCCCGCACTTCGCGCTCCTGGTACCGGCCGATGTCTTCGACACGACCATGGCCGCGCTCGAAGAACGCGGCATCCCCTTCCTCATGGGTCCGAGTGCCCGTACCGACTTCGGCCGCCCCGTGCGCGCCGCCTTCATCCAGGACCCGTCCGGGAACGCGATCGAGCTCCCCGACGTCGACCCCGCCCCATTATCCGCACCCGCCCTACCTGCTTGATGGGTCGCTCACTCCGCGCCGGGATACCGGGCTCGTAGCCGTTCGCTCGTAGGGTGTCGCCCTTGGATCGGCGCACGTTTCTCGTCGCGGCTGCCGCGAGCATTGCGGCGCTGGCGTGCTCCGACGGCGGAGGCGACACGAAAGCAAGCGGTTCGACCACGACCGTCGCGCCGACAACCAGCAAGGCGGCGGCGCGTGCCAGGTTCGTCGACACCGGGCCGCACGATCGTGACCGAGTCGCGCTCACGTTCCACACGAACGGCGATCTCTCGCTCGCGCAGCAACTGCTCGACGTGCTCACCGCGCGAGAGGTGTTCATCACCTCGTTCGTCGTGGGCAATTGGCTCGACGCCGATCCCACGTGGGCCAAGAAGCTCCTCGACGCGGGCCACGAGCTCGCGAACCACACCTACACCCACCCATCGTTCTCGACCCTCTCCCCGGACGCGATGCGCGACGAGATCGTTCGCTGCCGCGACGCGCTCGCGAGGCTGTCGGGTTCGCCGGGCGCCTTCTTCCGCCCGTCGGGTACCGATGACGGCACGGCCGCGCCCCCCGACGTCGTGCTCGACCTGGCGCGTGAGGCCGGCTACCGCACCGTGCTCGGCTTCGACGTGGACCCGCTCGACTACACCGATCCGGGTGCTGACGCGGTCGCGACGCGGACCCTGGCAAGGATCGGACCGGGCTCGATCGTAAGCATGCACTTCGGCCATCCGGGCACGATCGCAGCGTTGCCCCGCATCCTCGACGGGCTCGACGCCAAGAACCTCACGCCCGTCACCGCGTCGAAGCTGCTCGCCTGACCATGGGTCGCTCGCTACGAATCGGGATACCCGATTCGCTCACGCTCGCTCCTGACTACATCGCGGCGCGGCCGGACGCCGAGGTCCACGACGCGAAGAGCGCCGCGTAGGGCCCTTCGCGGCGGATGAGCTCGTCGTGGGTGCCGAGCTCGGCGAGGATGCCGTCCTCGACCACGCCGACGCGATCGGCGCGCGCGGCGGTAGACAGCCGGTGCGCGACGACGACCACCGTGCGATTCTCGGTGAGTCGCTCGAGCGCGCGCTCGACCACACGCTCGGTTCCAGGATCGAGGTTCGAGGTCGCTTCGTCGAGTACCAGGACAGCAGGATCGGCGAGGGCGGCACGCGCGAGCGAGACGAGCTGGCGCTCCCCCGCCGAGAGGCGCGACCCACGCTCGCGGACTTCCGTGTCGAGCCCTTCCGGCAGCGTCTCGAAGCGCTCGCGCACACCGAGCGCGTCGACCGCCGCCTCGACCTCGCCGTCGGTGGCATCGGGCCGCCCGACCCGCACGTTGTCGCGCACCGTGCCCGTGAACAGAAAACCTTCCTGCGGCACGACCACGATGCGGTCGCGCAGTGAGCGGAGGGTCGCGTCCCGCAGGTCGACGCCTCCCATCGCGACCGAGCCCTCTCGAGGGTCGTAGAAGCGAGCCACGAGTTTGGCCAGCGTGGACTTCCCGGCACCCGTCGGGCCGACCAACGCCAGCCGCTCACCGCTACCGATTCGAAGGGAGACATCGTGGAGCACGTCGGCACCGGAGCCGTACGCGAACGAGACATTGCGAACGTCGAGCGCGCCATCGGCGGGGAGATCGACCGCGCCGGTTCGCTCCACGATCGACGGCTTCACATCGAGCACTCCGAAGAGCTTCTTCAACGCCGCGCCGGCCGACTGGACGATGTTGTACTGCTGGCTCAGCTGCTGGACGGGCTCGAACAGGTTGTTGAGGTAGAGCACGAACGCGGCGACGGTGCCCACGCTCACGATGCCTTCGCCAGCGAAGTACCCGCCGAGCCCGACGATCGCCGCGGTCGCGGCGATCCCGAGCCCTTCCATGAACGGGAAGTACCGGGTGGAGATGCGGATCGTCTCCATGTTCGCCTCGTATTGCGCCTCGTTCGTCGTCTCGAATTGCCCGGTGAACGCCTGCTCCCGGCCGAAGGCCTGCACGACCCGCACACCCGCGAGGCCTTCTTGAAGCGTTGCGAGGTTCGTGCCGATGCGCTCTCGCACCTCGAGGTATGCCCGGTTCGACTCGCGCCGGAACCAGCGCGTCGCGTACACGGCGGGTGGCACGACGATGAGCGTGCACAATGCGAGTTGCCAGCTCATCACGAAGATCACGATGACCGCGCCCAAGAACAGGAGCGCGTTCATCACCATCGACGTGATCCCCGCCTGGACGAGCTCCTGCAGCGCGTCGATGTCGGACGTCATCCGGGCGACGAGTCGGCCGGTCTGTTCACGCTCGAAGTAGTCGAGCCCGAGATCGAGCAGGTGCCGGAACACTCGCACGCGGAGATCGCGGAGGAACGTCTCGCCGATCTGCGCGGTGAAGAGGATCGCGAGCCGTCCGAACCACAGTGCGGCCACGGCAACCACGACGTAGAGAGCTGCCGAGAGGTTGAGCACACCCGCGTCGTGGGCGTCGAGCCCGGCGTCGATCGCGTGCCGCACGAGCGCGGGGCCCGCGAGCAGGCAGCCGACCTGCGCGCCGATGCAGAGCAACGCGAGGGTGATGCGACCCCACCAAGGCCGCAGCAGACGCATCGTTCGCCGCGCGACCCGCTGCGCCTCGCCCGGTTCGAACTTGTCCTCGTCGGACACGGCCATCGTGTTCCACGCCATCAGGCGCGCCCGCCAGTCGTCGATCCCGGGGCGGCGGCGCCGGCTTGCGCGAGCACAGCTCGATACAACGTCGAGCGATCGAGCAGCTCCTCATGGGTGCCCTGTTCGGCTACGCGCCCGTCGTCGAGCAGCACGACGCGGTCGGCGAGCGCGATCGTCGCCGGCCGGTGAGCGATGATGATGGTCGTCCGCCCCGCCATCACTTCATGAAGTGCTGCACGAATCTCGTGTTCCTTCGTGGGATCCACCGACGACGTGGCGTCGTCGAGAATCAGCACTCGCGGATCGGCAAGAACCGCGCGGGCGATCGCGATGCGCTGTCGTTGTCCGCCAGACAGCGAGTAGCCGAACTCGCCGATCACGGTCTCGTACCCCTCGGGGAGCGCGTCGATGAAGTCGGCGGCGCCCGCGAGACCCGCGGCGCGACGAACCTGGTCGAGTGGGGCGTCGGGGTTGGCGAACGCGATGTTGCTCCGCACCGTGTCGGAGAAGAGGAACGTCTCTTCGAAGACGATCCCCACTGCTCGGCGAACCTCGTCGAGCTGGAGTTCCCGCACGTCGATGCCGTCGAGCAGGACTCCACCGTCGTCCACGTCGTAGAAGCGCGGAATGAGACGCGCGACCGTTGTCTTTCCGCTGGCGGTTCGCCCGACCAAGGCGACCGCCTCACCCGGATGGAGCGTAAGGTCGAAGCCGTCGAGCACCACCGGTCCGTCGCCATAGCGGAACCGCACGCCGACGAAGCGCAGTTCGCCCCGGCCGTCGACGGGTAGGCGCCGACCGTGAGTGGGTGACGTGATCTGAGGATCGGTGGCGAGGACTTCTGACACACGGCCCGACGCCGCCATCGCGCGCGCGGCCTGCGCGACGAGCTGACCCGCGAGCCGCAACGGAAAGATCAACATCACGATGTAGAGGTTGAAGGCGATGATGTCGCCGACCTCGAGATTGCCGTCGAGCACCTGATGGCCGCCATACCAGAGAATCGCGGCGAGCGACAGCGCGGGGAGGAAGTCGAGCGCGGGCAGGAAATTGGCGCGCAGCTTGGCCGCAGCGAGCGCGCGGTCGCGCACGGCTTCGGCTTCTGTCTCGAGCCGACGCGCCTGAAGTCGTTCGGCACCGAATCCCTTCACCGCGCGGATACCGCCGACGGTCTCCGCGACGACGCCGGAAAGATCGCCGAGCTTCTCCTGCTGCTCCATGCCGATCGGTGCGAGCCGACGCGAGAAGCGCGCCGCAACGATGTTGAGGAGCGGGAGCGCCCCGAGCGCGAGCAACGCGAGCACCGGGCTCGCGAGCACCATGACCACGGCGACACCGATGAGGATGAGGACACTCGACAGGCTCATCGGCCCGAGCGTGAGCCATTGCGTGATCTGGTAGAGGTCGGTGTTCGCGCGCGCCATCAGCTGGCCCGTCTGCGCCTCGTCGTGGAACGCGAAGTGCAGCAGCTGCAGATGTGCGAAGAGTCGCGCCCGCAGATCGGTCTCCACCCGGTACGACATCCGGAAGGCGGTGTACCGGCGCAGACCCATCCCGATCGCCTGGAACACACCGGCCACCAGGATGAGGAGCGAGAATTTCACGATCGCGCCGCTGTCGTTCGGCACGATTCCCTGGTCGACTGCGCCGGCGATGAGCAGCGGCACCGCCAGCTTCGCGAGCGTCCAAGTGAGCGCGGCGACCACGCCCATCAGGACCCAGAACGACTGCGTGACCAGTGCGGCGCGAAGGAGACGCCGACCGTCGCGGCGTAGCGCGCGGTCGCGGTCGACCATGCGCTGCGAACCGCGACTCACTCGACCTCCTACATGGGTCGCTCACTACGAGCCGATACCCGGCTCGCGGCCGTTCGCTCCGGACAACACCGGCGACCTCGACCGGTCAGGCTACCAACCGGTCGCGAACGGCCCCACGTAACTATGGGACTACCCGGGTGTGTCGTGCATCGCCCGCCACACCAGCTCGGGTGTGCAGGGCGGGTCGATGTTCGTCACACCAAACGGCGCGAGCGCGTCGAGAACCGCGTTCCACACCGCGGCGATCGAGCCGGTGGTACCCGACTCGCCGATCCCCTTCGCGCCGAGCGGATTGTTCGGGCTCGGCGTAACGGTGTGCGCGGTGCGGAACGACGGCAGATCGGACGCCGCGGGTACGAGGTAGTCGAGCAGCGACGCGGTGAGCGGGTTGGCATCGTCGTCGTAGCGAACACCTTCGTACAGGATCTGCGCGATGCCCTGTGCGAGGCCG
The DNA here is from genome assembly GCA_040880805.1 of Acidimicrobiia bacterium. Classification (NCBI taxonomy): domain Bacteria; kingdom Bacillati; phylum Actinomycetota; class Acidimicrobiia; species Acidimicrobiia bacterium. Next base: position 12,991 of record JBBDHW010000050.1, read on the forward strand.
CCGTGCACCTGCCCCTCGGCAAGCAACGGGTTGATCACCACGCCACAGTCGTCGACCGCCACCAGCTCGCGCAGCGTGACACCACCGGTCTCGCGATCGATCTCGACCGTAGCGACGTGACACCCGAACGGGAACGATCCGAGCGAGTCGAAGTCGAGCTCGTGCGAGAGCGGCGTCGCGCGCCGCGTGGCTTCGGTCGCGATCTCGGCCCAGGTGAGCCCGCTCGCGGGTACGCCCACAACTCCGAGGCGGCCGTCGTCGAGCACGACGACGTCGTCGGGCGATGCCTCGAGCATCTCCGCGGCCAGTGCGCGGGCACGCTCGAGGACGACCTCGGCCGCTTCCCGCACCGCCGAGCCGGCGAGTTGCGCAGAGCGGGACCCGAAGGTACCGACACCGTGGTCGACCAGCGCGGTGTCGGAGTGCACGACGCGCACGACCTCGAAGGGAACACCCAGGGTGGCCGACGCGATCTGCGCCCATGTGGTCTCGTGACCCTGCCCGTGGGGAACGCTGCCAGTGACCACGGTGACGGTACCGTCGGCGTGCACCTCGACCGACCCGAACTCGCTGCCGCGTCCCGACGTCTCCACGTAGCACGCGATCCCGATTCCCAGCAGCACGGCGTCAGGATCTTCGCGGCGGCGGCGCTGCTCTTCGCGGAGCGCGTCGTAATCGGCGAGGCGCAACGCTTCGTCGAGCGCGGCTTCGTACTCGCCACTGTCGTACGTGGTGCCGGTGGCGGTGGTGAACGGAAATGCCGAACCCGGTGGGAAGTTGCGCCGGCGCAGCTCCACCGGATCGCTGCCGAGCTCACGCGCCATCGCGTCGACCGCGCGCTCGACCAACGACGCGGCCTCGGGTCTCCCGGCACCGCGATAAAAGCCGGTCGGCGTGCAGTTCGTGACGACGGGCGTCACTTCGAAGTCGATCTTCGGGATGGCGTACACGCCCGACGACATCATGCGCGTGATCGTCGGGATGAACATTCCCCGCGTCGCGTACGCGCCGACGTCGGCGAAGCCTCGCACCCTCAACCCGGTGAACCTGCCGTCGCGCGTCGCGCCGAGCTCCACGTCGTGCACCTGGCCACGGCCGTGTGTCATCCCGAGGAGGTTCTCGCGCCGGCTCTCGGTCCATCGCACGGTGCGGCCCACCTTGTGCGCGAGGCCGGCGACCACCAACTGCTCGGGGTACACACCGCCCTTGGCGCCGAAACCGCCGCCGATCCACGGGGCGCGCACGCGCACCTGCGGGGCATCGAGACCGAGCGTGCGGGCTACCTCACGCTGTACACCGAAGACGGACTGCGTGGACGCCCAGACGGTGAGCGACCCGTCGGGCTCGGGCACCGCGACGCAGCCGTTGGCCTCCATCGTCACCGGTGCCACCCGCTGGTGCGCGACCCGAACCCGGGCCACGACGTGTGCATCGGCGAAGAACTCGTGGTCGGGTCCGTCCGCGGTCGCGCCCATGAGGTTGGTGCCGTGCTCTGGGAACAGCAGCGGCGCGCCGTCCGCCGCGGCGGCGATCGGATCGGCCACTGCGGGGAGCGGCTCGATCTCGACGACCACTTCGTCGGCGGCGTCGAGCGCGTGGGCGAGCGTGCCCGCGAGCACCACGGCCACCGCCTCACCCACGAAACGGACGCGGTCGACCGCCAGCAACGGCCGCTCGAGCCCTTCCTCGCCGGAGGCGCGCTTGCCCGGGAGATCGAGATCGGCTGCGGTCCACACCGAGTGCACGCCCGTGCACGCGGCGGCTTCCGCCGTGTGCACGGCTTCCACCGTTCCGTGGGCAACGTGCGATCGCACGAAGACGGCGTGGAGGGTGTCCTCGATCTCGAGGTCGGCCATGAAGCGGGCACTGCCCGTGAGCAGACCCGGGTCCTCCGAACGGAGCACCGAGTGGCCGAGGACAGTCCGCGTCATAGGGAAGGACGTTAACGTGTTGGATTAGATTGACGGGTCGGGCGACCGGTCTCCGAGACCGGCGGCGACCCGGGAGCCACGGGAGGAAACCATGGCCGTCACGAGTACCGACCTCAGCGACATCGATCTGCTGGACCCCGACGCGTTCGTGGCGCAGAAGCACCACGAGTGGTTCCGCCGGCTGCGAGAAGACGCCCCGGTCTACTGGTACGAGGACGATCCCGGCGAGGGCTTCTGGAACGTCGTGAAGCACGAAGACGTCGTGCTGGTGAACCGCGACTCGGCGCTCTTCTCGTCGCAGATCGGCGGCACCCAGATCTTCTCCCGCCGCCGGGCGAGGGAGATGGGCATCGAGATCGACGCCGAAGCAGAGGCGAACGCTGCAGTACGCGGCGTGATCATGCTCGAGATGGATCCGCCGAAGCACACGCGCTACCGCCTGCTCGTCAACAAGGGCTTCACGCCGCGCATGATCGGCCTGCTCGAGCAGGCGCTCCGTACCCGAGCCACGCACATCGTCGACCAGGTCGTCGAGCAAGGCAAGGCCGACTTCGTGGTCGACATCGCCTCGGAGCTCCCACTCCAGGCGATCGCCGAGATCATGGGCGTGCCGCAGGAAGACCGAGTGAAGCTCTTCGAGTGGTCGAACCGCATGATCGGCGCGGGTGACCCCGAGTTCATGGGCGACGACAGCGGCAACGCGATGGCCGAGCTCTTCATGTACTCGAACCAGCTGGCCGAGCAGCGTCGCGCGGATCCGCGCGACGAC
>JBBDHW010000051.1 GCA_040880805.1 Acidimicrobiia bacterium
TTGCCTGCACGATCCTCCTGTTCACGACCGTGCTGCTCTCCCTGCGGCTGGAGTAGCCGCACGACCCGAATAAAGCGCTCAAGGAGCCCGACGACCGCGCCGTTCCTCTTGTCGACGGGGCTATCGATATCCCCGTTACGCCGGAGGTCGGCGTACACAATCGGCGGCGAAGCTGGGGGCCCCGATGCACACCGAGTCATCTGCTCGTCACCGAAAGCCTTTCGTCGCGTTGATGGCGGCGCTGATCGCGGTCACCGGTCTGTTGACGGCTACCGCGGCGACGGCCACCGCCGCGAAGGACAAGGCGGGCCCGGTGGTCACGGTGGGCGCGGAAGAGTTCCCCGCGGTCCTCAACATGATCACGCCCGAGGGAAACGGCCAGTGGACCGGCATGATCGTCGGACCTGCGCTCGCCCGCGGCTACCGGCTGCTCCCGGACTTCTCGTACGAGCCGTGGATCTTCGACAAGGACTGCACCGTGCCCACGGTCAGCCCCTTCACGGTCGACTGCACGATCCGTCCCGAGGCCAAGTGGTCCGACAACGTTGCGCTCACCGCCGACGACTTCAAGTTCACGTTCGACACGATCATGAACCCGAAGAACAACGTCGTCTCGCGGAACGGCTACGACAAGATCCGCGAGTTCAAGGTGATCAGCCCCACCGAGTTCCAGATGGTGTTCGAAGAGATCTTCGCCCCGTACCGCGACCTGTGGGCGAGCACCAGCACAGTCGTTCTCCCGAAGCACGTGCTCGACGGCACCAACTTCAACAAGGTCTGGAACACGTGCATCTGCGACCCGAAGACCAAGAAGCCGATTGCGAGCGGTCCGATGCTCGTGCAGTCGTTCACTCCCGACAAGTCGGCAACCCTGGTGCCGAACCCGAACTACTGGGGGAAGAAGGCAACGGTCTCCAAGGTCGTCTTCGTACCCATCACCGACAGCAACAGCGAGGTGAACGCGTTCCGCGCGGGTGAAGTCGACATGATCTACCCGCAGAACCAGATCGGGCTGCGGAAGCGCATCGAGTCGGCCGACAACGCGGAGTACACCTCGGCCCTCGGTCCACAGTGGGAGCACTTCGACATGCTCTCCACGGTGCCCGGCCTCGACGATGTCAACGTGCGCAAGGCGATCGCCACCGCGATGCCGCGCCAACAGATCGTCGACCGCGTCGTGAAAGATGCCAACGACGACGCGACGGTGCTCGACAACACCATGTGGATGACCAACCAGAAGCAGTACCAGCCGAACTGGTCGATGTACCCGGCGAGCGGCGATGTCGATGCGGCGAACTCCATCCTCGACGCGGCCGGTTGGATGCGGGGCGCCGACGGCGTACGTCAGAAGGACGGCGTGAAGCTCTCGTTCACCGTCGGCACCACCAGCGGGAACAAGGCACGTGAGTTCTCCGAGCAGATCATCCAGGAGCAGCTCAAGAAGATCGGCGTGAAGATCACGATCAAGAACTCGCCCGACATGCTCGACACGAAGATCGTCGGCTTCGACTACCAGACGATCCTCTTCGCCTGGGTGGGCTCGCCCGATCCATACAGCAACAACGTGATCTGGCTCTCGGGCGCAATCCCCGAGAAGTGCTCGCCTCGCCTCGCCAAGGCCGAGGAGTGCGACTACTCGGGCCTCAACTACACCAAGATCAAGGACCCCACGCTCGACGGTCTCCTCAATGCGACCGACCGGGAGCCCGACCCGGTGAAGCGCGCTGCGCTGTACAACGAGGCCGACCTCGAGGTTGCGACCAACGTCGTGACCGTCGTGCCGCTGTTCCAGAAGCCCACCCAGCTCGGCTACCGGAGCACCATCTCCGGCGTGCGGGACAACCCCACCCAGGACGGCTTCACCTGGAACATCGAGGACTGGGCCGTCAAGTCGTAACTATCAGCGAACCTGCGTCAACAGACGGCGTATAGCGCCCGCAGCTGACGCAGGTTTGGTGTCGGTGGGGCCGCGCTCCGCGTTCGGAGCCGCTCGCGCGGCTAAACACGGGCGCGGTGAGCGCGTACGTCGTACGGCGGCTGCTGGTCGCGATTCCGGTCGTCGTGCTGGCGACGCTGGTGGTGTTCCTGCTCGTTTCGGCGCGCGGTGACCCACTTCGCGACTTCCGGCACAAGCCGACGGTCTCCCAGCAGACCATCCGCAACCTCGAGCACGAGTACCACCTCGACAAGTCGGTTCCCGAGCAGTACGTGCTCTGGCTCGGCGACTTCGCGCAGGGCGACTGGGGTACGTCGTTCCGGACGGAGCAACCGGTGTCCGACATGGTGGGCGAGGCCGCGTGGAACTCGTTCCTGCTCATCGGCACCACCGTGGTGCTGTCGGCCACGCTCGGGCTCCTGATCGGGGTCGTCAGCGCGGTGCGCCAGCACACCGCCTTCGACTACACCGCGACCGGTTTCGCGTACTTCGGCTTCTCGATGCCCGACTTCTTCTTCGCGCTGCTGCTCCAACTCGTGCTGGTCGTGTGGCTGCGCGAGGAGTTCGACATTCAACTCTTCTACGTGCAGGGCAAGTACACCGTCGGGCAGGAGGGCGACATCGGCAACCTGCTCCAGCACATGGTTCTGCCGGTGCTCACGCTGATGCTCACGAGCGTGGCCGCGTGGAGCCGTTACCAGCGCGACAGCATGCTCGACGCCCTGCGCAGCGATTACGTGCGCACCGCTCGCGCGAAAGGCGTCCCGCGCGCGCAGATCATCCGGCGACACGCGCTGCGCAACGCGCTGATCCCGTTCGTGACGGTCGTCGCGATCGATGCCGGGGTGTTGCTCGGTGGGGTCGTCGTCGTCGAGCGGATCTTCGGTTGGCCGGGACTCGGGCTCCTGTTCTTCAACGCCCTGGAGAAGTCGGACTACCCGGTGCTCCTGGCGTGGATGGCAGTCGCCACGATCTTCGTCGTGCTGTTCAACCTTCTTGCCGACGTCCTCTACGGCGTGCTCGACCCGCGCATTCGTCTCAGTGGGCGCGCGGCATGAGCATGCGCATGGGGGACGAGACTGCGCGCTCGCGCGCCGAGGAGATCGATTCCCTCCTCATCGCGGGCGAAGCCGTCCCCACCGGAGGCGTTGGGCAATGGCACATGGCACTGCGCCGGTTCCGACAGCACAAGCTGGCGCTCGTCGCGCTCGGCTTCCTGATCTTCATGGTGATCGCCTGTTTCGTGGGCGCGCACTTCGCGCCGAGTCCGACCGAGCAGCACCTGCTCGAACAACCCGCAGGCCCGTCGGGTTCGCACTGGTTCGGCACCGACGAACTGAGCCGCGACTCGCTCTCACGTGTGCTCCACGGTGGGCAGATCTCGCTGCGCGTGGCGTTCGGGGTCGCGATCCTGTCGACGGCGATCGGCGTCGTCATCGGCGCCCTTGCCGGCTTCTACCGCGGCTGGCTCGACAACCTGCTGATGCGCTTCACCGACCTCTGGATCGCGCTTCCTGCGATACCGATACTCGCGGTGGCGGTGTCGATCGGGACGGTCGATCTCGGGCCACTCGGCACGCTCGACATGGGAGGCGTGCTCGGCATCACGCTGCTGCTCTCGCTGCTCCTGTGGGGGTCGATCGCGCGCGTCGTGCGCGGCGCGACATTGTCGCTCCGCGAGCACGAGTTCATCGACGCCGCGCGCACGATCGGCGCGTCGAACACGCGCATCATCGTGCGGCACGTGCTCCCGAACTGTTTCGGCCCGATCGTCGTGAACGCGACGCTCATCGTCGCCGAGGCGATCCTCGTGGAGAGCACCCTCTCGTTCCTCGGCTTCGGGATCCAACCGCCCACGCCGAGCTGGGGCAACCTGCTGGCGAACTCGATCTCCACGCTCGAGGACCAGTGGTGGCTCACCGTGTTCCCGGGCCTCGCGATCTTCCTCACCGTGCTCGCGGTGAACTTCGTCGGTGACGGCCTGCGTGACGCGCTCGATCCCCGACGTCCGGTGCGCGCATGAGCGGGCAAACATGAGCGAGCGTGGCGCGCCGCTTCTCGAGGTCGACGACCTGAGCGTGGAGTTCGCCGTCGACGGGGCGGTGCTGCTCGCGGTCGACGGACTGTCGATCGCGCTCGCGGCCGGTGAGCGCGTGGCGATCGTCGGCGAGTCGGGATCGGGAAAGACCGTCACGGCCCTCGCGATCATGGGGCTGATCGAGCCGCCGGGTCGCATCACCTCGGGCGACGTCCGGCTCGCCGGACGCTCGCTCACGACTCTCTCGGAGGACGAGTACCGGCAGATACGGGGTCGCGACGTGGCCATGGTGTTCCAGGACCCGATGACCGCGCTCAACCCGGCACACCGGATCGGTCCACAGGTGGCGGAGGCGATCACGGTGCACGACTCGTCGGTCGCGCGCTCGACGGCTGCGGCGCGCGCGGTGGAACTCCTCGAAGAGGTCGGGATCGCGTCGGCGTCCGTCCGGGCACGCGACTACCCCCACCAGCTCTCGGGCGGCATGCGGCAGCGCGTCCTGCTGGCGATGGCGCTGGCCAACCGCCCCCGGCTCCTCATTGCCGACGAGCCGACGACCGCGCTCGACGTGACGACGCAGGCGCAGATCCTCGAGCTGCTCGACACGATCCGAGCGGATCTCGGCCTCGCCGTCGTGCTGGTCACGCACGACCTGGGCGTCGTGGCAGGTCATGCCGACCGCGTCGTGGTGATGTACGCGGGCAGGGTCGTCGAGGAGGGAACCGTGGACGACGTGTTCGCGTCGCCGCGGCATCCGTACACGCGTGGCTTGTTGGCGTCGGTCCCCACCATGGCGAGCGCGCGCGGCACCCTCACCCCGATCCCCGGATCACCGCCGAACCTGCTGCACGTGCCCGAAGGCTGCGCGTTCCATCCGCGGTGCGCGTTCGCGCAGGATCGGTGCCGGGAGTCGGTACCACCACTCGTCGCGCTCGCACCCGGTCATCGCGCCGCCTGTCTCCGAGCGACGGAGCTGGCGGAGGAATTGTGAGCGAGCTGCTCGTGGCCGACGGGCTGGTCAAGCACTTCCGTGCGCGCTCGCGCGGAGTCGTGCACGCGGTCGACGGCGTGAGCTTCACCGTCGACCGCGGCGAGACGCTCGCCATCGTGGGGGAGTCCGGGAGCGGCAAGACGACCGTCGCCCGGCTCGTGCTCCGACTGGTGAAGCCGACCGCGGGCACGATCCGCTTTCATGGCCGCCGGGTGCAGATGGTGTTCCAGGATCCCTACTCGTCGCTCGACCCGCGCATGACGGCCGGCGCGATCGTGGCCGAGCCGCTGGTGGTCGCGCGGCGCCGGCGCGAGGCGAAACAGCGTGTACCCGAGCTCTTCGAGCTCGTCGGGCTCGGCGCCGAGCACACGGATCGCTACCCACACGAGCTCTCCGGCGGCCAGCGCCAGCGTGTGGGCATCGCACGCGCACTCGCGCTCGAGCCGGACCTCGTCGTGCTCGACGAACCGGTCAGCGCGCTCGACGTGTCGATCCAGGCGCAGATCCTCAACTTGCTCGCCGATCTCCAAGCGCGCCTGTCGCTCTCGTACCTGTTCATCGCGCACGACCTCTCCGTTGTGCGCCACGTCGCCGACCGCGTCGCCGTGATGCACCTCGGCAAGATCGTCGAGTTCGCCAGCACCGCGGAGTTGTTCGCCTCACCCGCGCACCCTTACACGCAGGCGTTGCTGTCGGCGGTGCCCGAACCCGACCCGCCGAGCGAACGCGAACGGCAGCGCATCGTCCTGCGCGGCGAGCTCCCGAGCGCCGTGGACCCGCCGTCGGGTTGCCGATTCCGGACGAGGTGCTGGCGGGCCGATGACCGGTGCGCCGAGGAGGAGCCGCAGCTCGTCGAGCGTGCGGGTGTGGAACACCCCGTTGCATGCCACTTTCCCGAGGTGCGGATCAGGACGTGATGCGCGTCGGCCGGCTCGTCGCCTCGGATGGGAACAGCAGAAGGCATACTGCACGCTGGTGGCGCGTCCCGAGTGGCAGAGCGAAGTATTGGCCGGCGTTCCGGACGACGTACGCGCGTTCGCGCAGGCCAACCTCGACGCGGGCAACGCGCTCACTGCGCCCGATCTCGGTCCGCCCCTGCAGTCGCTGCCCGACTGGACGATCCTCGTCCCGAAGCCGGGGCCGATGCAGTTCATCCCGAGCACGTGGGCGGTGTACCGAGAGGGCGACATCAACGACGACCACGACGCGATCCAAGCGGCGGCCCGCTACCTGAAGGCAGCCGGCGGCCCCGGCAACATGGACCAGGCGCTCTACGCGTACAACCCGAGCAACGCGTACGTCACCGCGATCCAGAAGTACGCGGGCGTGATGCTCGCGGATCACCGCGCGTTCGACGGCTACCACGCGTGGCAGGTGTACGTGAGCACCGTCGACGGCACCACGTACCTGCCGGAGGGCTGGCACAAGACCTGATGATGGGTCGCTCGCTCCTGGGCTGCGGATCCGACCGTAAGATGCGCTGGTGGCACACGAGCGCGACGACGACAACCACGACTACGACGCATACCGGGATCGAGCACGTCGGTGGCTCGCCGAGAACGTGGAACGCGTACGTCCCACCTCGACGGCGGTCGGTCAGCGTGCCGGGGAGAGCGAGCTCGAGTTCGTCGCGCGTTCGAAGGCGCTGCAGGCGAAGCTCTACGCGGGCGGCTACGCCGGCATCACACTCCCCGCCGAGTGGGGCGGGCAGGGCCTCACCACCCGCCACCAGCAGATCTTCGACGAAGAGGTCTTCGGCTATGAACGCCCGGGAGGATTCGGGGGAACCTTCGGGCCGATCCTCGGAGCCCTCCTGGGTCACATGACCGACGAACAGCGGCGGGAGTATCTGGTTCCGATCCTGCAGGGAACGCTCTGGTGTCAACTGATGTCGGAACCGGGCGCGGGCTCCGACATCGGAGGCATCACCACCAGGGCGGTACAAGACGGCGACGAGTGGGTCATCAACGGCCAGAAGGTGTGGACGACGGCCGGCCACTTGTCGGACATGGCGATCTGCATCACGCGAACCGACTGGGACGTGCCCAAGTACTCGGGGCTCACGATGTTCATCGTGGCGATGGACACGCCGGGTGTGTCGCCTCGGCCGTTGCGTCAGATCACGGGAGAGGCGGAGTTCTGCGAGACGTTCCTCGACGACGTGCGCATTCCGGCGCGCAACGTGCTCGGGGTACCGGGCGGCGGCTGGGGCGTCGTGCAGACGTGGCTCACATACGAGCACGGCGGGGTCGAGGAGGGTGATCAGTCGGGGCGCGGCGTCAGCGGCGCCAAGGTGTCGGCGTCGTTGGTCGACGGCGCGTTCCCGAAGGAGCTCGTGTCGCAAAGTGTTGCGCGCGGGGTCGTGGAGGATCCCCGGGTGCGCGACCGGTTGGCTCGCACGTTCATCGCCGATGCGGTGAACGGGATGGTCGGCCGGCACCTGGGGATCGCGATGCGCGACGGCCGGATCTCGGGACACGCGGGCTCGATGGTGAAGGTCGCCGCCGCGACCGCGGCGCAACGTTCCACCGAGGCTGCGGTCGATCTCGCGGGCATGGCCGGCATCGCCTGGGACGCGGACGATCCGCTCGGTGACGCGCGAGCCAAGGAGATGCTCCAGTCGAGGAGCCACTCGATCGCCGGCGGTACCAATGAGATCCAGCGCAACAACACCGGCGATCGGGTGCTCGGGTTGCCGCGTGAGCCGGCCGTCGATCGTGGCATCCCGTTCCGCGAGGTGCGCACCAACGCGGTGCCCCCGCGCACAGATCAGTCGTAGCGCGCGCGGTAGCCTGCGAGGAACGTGCGCAGTCCTTGCTCGCCGTGGCGCATCATCAACTTGTGGTTGCCGCGGAACGCGGGTCGGGCGAGCGGGTCGAGCCGGCGGAGCAGCGCCTTGTTGGCGACGACCTCCTCTTCGAACGTCGCCCGCGACCCCTCGGGGAACTCCTGGATCGTCCACCGTGAGAAGCCGTCGAGGTCGCCCGTGAGGTTCGCCTCGAGCACCCGCGCGTGCGGGTCGTGCCGGGTCTGGTGCGTGGTGAACACGAGGTCGTAGGGCAGCACCGAGCGGCACCGCAGTTCGTACTCGTCATGGGAGAGCGGCCGGACCTCCTTGATCTCGGGCCACCACGCGGGGTAGTCGGCCAGTCGTTCGAGCACTTGATACACATCGGCCGCGGGTGCGCCGAGGGTCCACACGCTCCGGAAGCTGTAGGAGTGGTCCGCCACGGCTCCGATCCTCGCACACACCGCCGGGGTGGATGCGTGGGGGATGATGGGGGCGATGGCGCAGACCAGCGACCGAGCACAGGCCAACGTGCTCATTGGCCTCGCGATCGCCGCCCTCGGGCCGATCGTGGTCGCGGCGATCCTCGTGCCGTTCCGCCGCGACCTCGACAACGCGAACCTCGCGCTCATCCTCGTGCTCGTCGTGGTGCTCGCCGCGATCGTGGGAGGGCGCCGCGCCGGCGCGGTCGCCGCGATCATGGCCACGCTGTCGTTCGACTTCTTCCTGACCCGGCCGTACCTCTCGATGGACATCGAGACCAGCGACGACATCGAGACCGCACTCATCCTCCTCGGTGTCGGCCTGCTCGTCGGCGCGGTCGCATCCCGCGGCCGACGATCAGAAGCAGGACGGGAGCGCGCCGCGGAGGCGATCTCGCGCGTCCACAAAGTCGCCGATCAGGTTGCGCAGGGTGCGCCGGTCGACAACGTCGTGGCGACGGTCAAACAGGAGCTCCGCGCGCTCCTCTCGTTGCACGATTGCTGGCTGGAGTTCCATCCGTTCGTGTACGTGATGCCCCGGCTCGAGCGAGGCGGAACCATCGGGCAGTCGGAGCATCACTGGTTCGCGGGCGGAATCTCATTGTCCGAGGACGGCATCGAGCTTCCGGTCCTCGAGCAGGGCGACGAGGTGGCGCGGCTGGTGCTCATCGGCAACCGAGAAGTCGCGGTGACCATCGAGGAGCGGGTCGTCGCCGTCGCCCTCGCCGACCAACTCGGCGCCGCGCTCGCACTCGCGGGCCCGGACGAGCGGGAGCGGCTCGCGAAGGAATCCCGTCGGGAGTGAGCCGGTCCCGCACCGACCCGCGGTGTGCGTGTCATGCTGACGCCGTCCGGTCACGGTCTGTGGGGGGTGGATGCTCGGAATCCTGAAGCGGGTACTGGTCGGCCGCCCACTGGCGACCACCCAGATGGAGGAGCAGCGGCTCACCAAGACGATCGCGCTCGCGGTCTTCTCGTCCGACGCGCTGTCGTCCACCGCGTACGCGACGGAAGAGATCCTCTTCGTCGTCGCCGTGGGGGCGTCGAGCCTCGCGCTCGGGCTCAGCAAGCTCGTACCGATCGCGATCGTCGTCGCGGTCCTGCTCGCGATCGTGATCATCTCGTACCGGCAAGTGATCTTCGCCTACCCGAACGGCGGCGGCGCGTACGTGGTGAGCAAAGAGAACATCGGCGAGATGGCGTCGCTCGTCGCCGGCGCGTCGCTCATGGTCGACTACGTGCTCACGGTCGCGGTGTCGATCTCTGCCGGTGTCGCCGCGATCATCTCGATACCCGAGTTCAGCAGTCTCGCTCGACATCGCGTGGGGCTCGGCGTGGCGCTCATCGTGCTGATCACGCTCATGAACATGCGCGGGATCAAGGAGTCGGGCCGTGTCTTCGCGATCCCCACTTACCTCTACATGTTCATCTTCGGCGCGCTGATCGTCTACGGCTTGACCCGTTCCTTCATGGGTGACATCAGCCAGGTTCCCTACAACGCCGAGCTCGCAGACACCACGCGCGACGTCGGGGGGACGCTGACACTCTTCCTGCTGCTGAAGGGGTTCTCGTCGGGCGCCGTCGCGCTCACCGGCATCGAGGCGATCTCGAACGGGGTGCCGGCATTCCGGCGCCCGGAGTCGAAGAACGCGGCGACCACGCTCGTCTGGATGGGCGTGCTGCTCGGCACGTTGTTCCTCGGTATCTCGATCCTCGCGCACCGGCTCCAGCCCTACCCGAGCCACGACCGCACCGTGATCGCGCAACTCGGCCTGCAGGTGTTCGGGAACGGGTTCCTGTTCGTGTTCCTGCAATTCGCGACCGCGGCCGTCCTGGTGTTGGCCGCGAACACCGCCTACAACGGGTTTCCGAGCCTCTCGTCGATCATCGCCTACGACGGCTACTTGCCGCGGCAGCTCACGAACCGCGGCGACCGCTTGGTCTTCTCGAACGGGATCATCATGCTCGCGGCCGCCGCCGCAGGGCTGCTGATCGCGTTCGGTGGGCTCACGAACGCGCTCATTCCGTTGTACGCGGTCGGCGTATTCACTTCGTTCACGCTGTCGCAGACGGGCATGGTGCGCCATCACCTCAGGCTGCGGCAGGCGCACTGGAGGCGCAGCGTCGTCGTCAACGCGGTCGGTGCGTTCGCAACGCTGGTCGTGTTGCTCATCGTCGCCGCCACGAAGTTCACGAGCGGCGCGTGGGTGCCGATCGTGGTCATCCCGGCGATCGTGGTCCTGTTCAAGGCGATCAAGCGCCACTACACGAACGTCTCCGCGCACCTGCGCGTGCCGCTCGACTACCAACCGCCACGCAAGCGCCACACCGTGGTCATTCTGGTCGAAGATGTGAACGCCGGCGCCCTCGAAGCCCTCGCGTACGGCACGTCGATTGCGCCCGACCACCTGTTGGCGATGACTGTGGTAGCCGACGGCGCGGACGCCGAGCGAGTCGAGAAGAAATGGTCGGAGCACGGCATCACCGTGCCGCTCGAGATCGTGCAGTCACCGACGGGGGAGTTCACTGCGGCCACGCTGTCGTACATCGACGAGGTCGAACACCGCTGGGACAACACGCTCGTGAACGTCCTGATCCCGGAGTTCTACGTGCAGCACTGGTGGGGTCATCTCCTGCACAACCAGAGCGCGCTGATCCTCAAGGGGCGGCTGCTGTTCCGCAAGAGCACGGCGGTCACGTCGATCCCATACCGTGTGGAGTGAATGGAGTTCAACCCGTACGACCACGACTTCCACCGCGACCCCTACCCCACGTACGAGTGGCTCCGCGAGCACGCCCCCGCGTACTACAACCCGAAGCTCGACTTCTGGGCGCTGTCGCGCTTCGACGACGTGCTCGCCGGTCTCCACGACCCTGCCACCTACACGTCGAACCAGGGCGTCGCGCTCGAGGATTACGGGCCCGATGGGCCCGCGGGCTCGATGATCCACATGGATCCGCCCGCGCACACCGGCATGCGCAAACTGGTGGCGCGCCGGTTCACGCCGCGTCGCATCGCCGAGCTCGAGCCGCGCGTGCGGGAGTGGACATGCACGCTCGCCGACGGCCTCGACGGCAAGACGGAGTTCGACGTGGTGAGCAGCTACGCCGCGCTCCTGCCCGTCACGGTGATCGCGACGATGCTCGGCATCCCGCCCGAGCAACACGACAACGTTCGCGTGTGGACCGACGAGTTCCTCACCCGCGAAGCCGGCGTGATGGGTATCCCGGCCGAGAGCGACGAGGCTGCCGGCCACCTGATCGCGCTCTCGATCGAGCTCACGACCTTGCGGCGCGAGCGGCCGACCGACGATATCCTCAGTTTGCTCGTCGACGTCGAGCTCGACGGCGAGAAGCTCACCGACGCGCAGATCATCGGCATGTGCCTGCTCCTGATCTCGGGTGGCCACGAGACCACCGCCAAGCTGATCGCCAACGGCGTGCGGCTGTTCGCGTCGCATCCCGACCAGCGCGACGCGGTGATCGCCGACCCGTCGCTCATGGTGCCCGCGGTCGAGGAGCTGCTCCGCTACACGAGCCCCACGCAGTACATGACGCGTACCACGACGCGCGACATCGAGATGTACGGCGAGATCATCCCGACGGGGAAGAAGATCGCGCTGCTCCTCGGGTCCGGCAACCGCGACCCGCGTGAGTTCGACCGCCCCGACGAGTTCGACATCCACCGCGGCAACCCGCGCATCCTCGCGCTCGGCCACGGCGCGCACGTGTGCCTCGGCGCCGCGGTCGCGCGGCTCGAAGCGCGCATCGCGCTCCAGGAGTTCCTCGCGCGGTTCCCCGAGTACGACGTCGACGAGAGCGGGATCGACTACATGCACTCGGGCAACGTGCAGGGCCCGACCAAGGTGCCGGTCACCGTTCGCTGACGTTCCGCGGAACGTTTCCACAAGCGGTTCCGCGGAACCGCTTCGCTACACTGCTCGTTCACGTCGGAGTGGCGGAATTGGCAGACGCGCTAGCTTGAGGGGCTAGTGCCTTTCGAGGCGTGGGGGTTCAAGTCCCCCCTCCGACACTGGTTCGATCGCGCGAACTCCGAGCGCGTCTTTGCTGTGACTGGTCACCCCGTGGGACGGAGGTGTTCCTCGCGCAGGAGTTCATACCCGCACCCGGACTCGGGCTCGGCGTCACCGTGCAAGACGTCGGGGTCGAGGTCGACGCCGTTCGGCCGGCAGATGGTGCCGGTGACCTGATCGACGGTCACTTGAGCGAAGTACTCGGGATCGTGGAGTGGTTCGAATACGCCACCGCGATCGACGACCTGCCGGAAGTCGAGGTCTCGGACGAGACCATCATCGAAGGTCAACCGAAGTCGGTGATCGCCCAGCGACTCAACCGCGGTGATGCGTGGCAACTGTGTCATTGGCGTTCCAAGGCTAGCGGAGGCCTTCGATCAGGAGAAGGGATTCGGGCACTTGGGCCAAGTCCCAGTCCGCGAGAAGTTCCGCGCGGTGAAGGCATCTTGGCGTCGCTCAAGAGCCGGTCGAAGGTACCCTTGACGTCTTCGCGCGAATAGGCGTAATTTCGCCGGTACGGGCAAAGTTTGGGGCCAGTCTGGGGGGAATTGCCATGAAGCGTACGGTTCTCATGGTCGGTCTGGTGGTCGCTGTCGTGGCGCTTGGCGCCGCACCCAGCGTCGCCGAGCCTCCGTTCCGCGGCTCAGAACCACCGAACATCTCGATTCTTCAAGGCTTCTTCTCGCCAGACACTTTCAGCATCGACTGCTCGACCTTCCCGACGTGCCACGTTACGGAGACGGGCAGTGGAATCTTGCCCGAGCTTGGCCGCAGCACACGCTCGACGGTTCAGACGTGGACCTTCACCGGGAACTGCGGACCTAACACTGCTCAGTTCGACTTTGTGGGACTGGAGGTCTGGACCGCGGCGAACGGTGACCAGCTGAACATCGCAGAGAGCGACGGAGTGCTCTGCGTAAACTTCGTCACCCAAACCCAAGTTTTCCGATGCACTACATACACGATCAACAGCGGAACCGGCCGCTTCGCCAACGGCAGAATCGGCGGCTTTGCCGACGGCGGCCCCGCAACCATCTGCACCTAGCTACTTCGACCTGAAAAAGCTGGGTTGAGTGACATGGCATGGCGCGTGTTTCCGCTGCGAGTGGTGTTCGCGGGTCGGGTTCGGGCTGTTCATGAGCGCGGCGACCTTGACGAGGTTGTGGGCGAAGATGCCATGCCCGCACCAGGTGCGGGTGCCCTCGATGCCGTCTTGTCGGGTGCGTGTGAGCCCGAAGTCGCGTTTGGCGCAGCTGATGCGTCCTTCGCAGCCGGTTCGCCATCGGATCGTCTTCTTGAACGCGCGCCGGTTCTCGATCTCGCGGCGCGCGGCGTTGGGTTTGCCTTTGCGTGGCAACACGACGTGGCGTACTCCCGCGTCGTGCAGCTGATCTTCGACGCGTTGTTCGCCGTATCCCCGATCGGCGGTCACCGCCTGGGGCGGGCGGCCGGCGCGTCGAGTGATCCGTTCGATCGCGGGTGCCAGCATCGGCGCGTCGGGCGGGTTCCCGACTTCGATGTTGTGGTCAACGATCACGCCGTCTTCGTTGTCGACGATCTGGGCCTTGTAGCCGAACTCGACGGGTTTGCCGAGCCGCCCTTTCGCGATGGGGCGCGCATCAGGATCATGCAGTGACACGATCCGGGTCGCACCATCGGGGGTAATCCCCGAGAGCCGCTGCTCGCATTGCTCGGCGATCTTGGTGACGCGCTCGGCGACACGGGCGAGCTGATCGACCAGCGCCCGGGCCTTGCCCGATGCGTTGGAACCCAAGCGGCGCAAGGCCCGCCGGGCGTTGGCGACCACCGCCTCGGCTTGACGGGCTGTCCGCTTGGCGATCACCGCCAGCTCACCGTTGATTCGTTTCACTACCGCGAGCTTGTCGTCACTACGCCGCCGCAAGTTCGCGTTGATCGAATGCGCGCGCTGGCGCGCCGCGCGGGTGCGATCAACGAAGCGGGTGCGCGTCGCCAGGCCCATGACCTTGAGTTGCTTGGTCGCCGCCGCCAGCTTCGCGACGCCCTTCGCCAACAGGCCGGAGTCCGACGGGTACGCCACGTTGGCGGGAATGACCGTGGTGTCCGCCCGCACCCGGTTCGTCTTGAGCACCCGAGCTTCTACCGCCTTGGCCAACAACGCCTCGTTCAACCCATCAACCGCGGCACTGCCGCAACGACTCGTGATCTTCATCAACGTCGTCGGGTGTGGAGTCACCCCACCAAGGGGGATCCGACAGAACCGCTGCCAGGTGATCGAGTCCGCCACCTCCCGACACAACGGCTCGAACCCCAACCGATACCGGTACTTCAAAAACATCAACCGCAGGTACGTCTCGATCGGGATCGACGGCCGCCCCCACGACTCGTGGAAGAACCCTCGATACGGCTCGAAGAACCGCGGATCGTCCAACAACCGATCCACCGCCTCGAGCTCCGCCGGCATCCCCAACATCGCCGCCGGCAGGATCGACTCCCACAACGTCGGCGCATCGCCTACCGTTCGCAACATCGATGACCTCGATCCGTTCTCATCCAACGGGTCGAGGTCATCATCTCTCATCACGAACCAAAACGCGAGCACTCAACCCGCCGACTTTTTCAGGTCGAAGTAGTTACTTCGACCTGAAAAACGGGGTTGAGTGAGTGGCGTGTGGCGGGCGGTTTCCGT
>JBBDHW010000052.1:0-11499 GCA_040880805.1 Acidimicrobiia bacterium
CTCGCTCTCTGCGAGCCGGGGTACCCGGCTCGCGGTCGTTCGCTCGCTGGCGAGCGACTCCGCTCGCTATCGTCGCCGCTCCTCACTTGGCCCGTAAGCTTGCTCGTGTGCATGTCCTCGTCACCGGTGGCGCCGGGTTCATCGGCTCGAATTTCGTCCGCCATTGGCTACTCGAGCACCCCGGCGATCACGTGATCGCGTTCGACCTGCTCACCTACGCCGGCAACCGCGACAACCTCGTCGACGTCGACGATCGCATCACCTTTGTCCCAGGCGACATTGGTGATCTCGAGCTGGTCGCCGAGGTGCTCGAACGAGAAGCCGTCGACGTGATCGTCAACTTCGCGGCGGAATCCCACAACAGCCTCGCGGTGCTCGACCCTGCGCGTTTTTTCCGTACCAACGTGCTCGGTACGCAGACGCTGCTCGAGGCCGCCCGCGACCGCGGCGTCGCGCGCTTCCATCATGTTTCCACGTGCGAGGTCTACGGCGATCTCGCACTCGACGATCCCGGCGCGTTCACCGAGGAGTCGCCCTACCGGCCGCGCACGCCGTACAACGCATCGAAGGCGGGCGCCGACCATGTCGTGCGCGCCTACCACGAGACCTTCGGGCTGCCGGTCACGATCTCGAACTGCTCGAACAACTACGGGCCGTACCAGTTTCCGGAAAAAGTGGTGCCGTTCTTCACCACGCTCGCGCTCGACGACAAGCCGCTGCCCCTCTACGCGTCGACCGACCACAAGCGCGAGTGGCTCCACGTGCTCGACCACTGCCGCGCTGTCGAACAGATCGTGCTGCGCGGCCGCGACGGCGAGACCTACAACGTGGGGAGCAGCCGTGAAGCCACGATCGACGAGGTCGCCGACCTCGTGCTCGACACGCTCGGCAAGCCGGCGGCGTTGAAGACGATCGTGCCCGATCGTCCCGGCCACGACCGCCGGTACCTGCTCGACGCCACGAAGCTCCGCCGCGAGCTCGGCTGGGCGCCGGAGGTCGAGTTCGATGCAGGGATGCGCGCCACGGTCGAGTGGTACGCCTCGAATCGCGCGTGGTGGGAGCCGTTGCTCGACCGCGCCCCGGTGGTGGAGACGGCGTGGAGCGCCCGACCCGCCTCCGCCCGGTAGGCCGGTGCGCGTCCTCGTCACGGGTGCGGCGGGCCAGGTCGGCGCCCGCGTGGTGGAGTGCCTCGGCGCGCACGACGTCCTCGCGGCGGCGCACGACGTCCTCGACCTCGCGGACCGCGATCAGGTGGAGCAGATCGTCGGCACGTTCGCGCCCGAGGCCGTGGTGAACACAGCCGCGATGACCAACGTCGACGGCTGCGAGCGCGATCCGGAGCGCGCGCTCGCGGTGAACGCGCTTGGCGTCCGTCACCTGGCAGTCGCCGCCGCGCGCGCCGGCGCCCACGTCGTGCACATCTCCACCGACTACGTCTTCGACGGGTCGCGCGCGCGCCCGTACGACGAATGGGACGACGTAGGCCCGATCTCCGAGTACGGCCGCTCGAAGCTCGCGGGGGAGCGCGAGCTCGAGGCGCACGCGCGCTCGTGGGCGATCATCCGCACGTCGTGGGTATTCGGCAAGCGTGGGAGCGATCTCATCAGCTGGGCGTTCGGCGCGTACGAACGCGGCGAGCTCGAGGGGGTGCTCGCCGACCAGGTGAGCATCCCCACCTACGCGCCGGATCTGGCCGAGCTGCTCGCTCGCTTCGCGGTGGAGCGTCGCGAGGGACTGTTCCACGTCACGAGCGGCTCCGAAGCATGCACGCGTCACGACCTCATCACCGACGCGCTGCGCAACCGTGGCCTCGACGCCGACCGCGTGCAGCCGATCACTGTCATCCCCGACCGTCCCGCGCCGCGTCCCGCCTTCAGCGCGCTCGACAATCGCGCGCTCCGGCTCGCCGGTCTCCGGGGATTGCGCCCCTGGCGCGACGCCCTCGCCGAGTACGTGAAGGAGTGGTCGTGAGTGAGATCGCGGTGATCGGTGCGGGGTACGTGGGGATTCCCACGGCCGCGTGCTTCGCGCACCTCGGACATCACGTCGTGTGCGCCGACGTCGACGAGGCGCGTATCCGAGCCCTCGCGAAGGGCGAAGTCCCGATCCTCGAGGAAGGGCTGCCCGCGCTCGTCGTCGAGGGGCTGCGCGCAGGACGGCTGCGCTTCGTCGTCGGCGCGCAGGAGGCGGCGCGCGACGCGGAGTTCGTCTTCATCTGCGTGCAGACTCCTCAGGCCGAGAACGGCGCGGCCGACCTCTCTGTCGTCGAGGGCGTCGCCCGCGAGATCGCGCCGGTGTTGCGGCCGGGCACCGTCGTGGTGAACAAGTCGACGATGCCGGTCGGCTCCACCGACGCAGTGGCTCGCGCCCTGAAGTCAGCGGGCACGGTCACCGACGTTGGGGTCGCGTCCAACCCCGAGTTCCTCCGCGAAGGGCAAGCGGTGCGCGACACGCTGGCGCCGCACCGTGTCGTCGTCGGCTGTGACGACACCGCGGTCGCGGTGCGCGTGTCGGAGTTGTACCGCGACATCCAGGCTCCCGTACTGGTCACCGATCCGGCATCCGCGGAGATGATCAAGTACGCCTCGAACGCGTTCCTCGCCACGAAGATCTCCTTCGTGAACGCGATCGCCAACCTGTGCGAAGTCGTGAACGCCGACGTACGCGAGGTCGTCCTCGGTATGGGCTACGACCCGCGGATCGGCTTCGAGGTCCTCCACCCGGGGCCCGGATTCGGCGGTTCCTGCTTCCCAAAGGACGCCGCGGCCCTCCTGCACACGGCCGACGACGCCGGTTACGACTTTGGCTTGTTGCGCGCCGTGATCGATGTGAACGTCAGGCAGCGCGCCGTGGTGCTGGAGAAGCTGCGCGCGGCCGCGGGAGGCGAGCTTCGCGGCGCCACCATCGGGATCTGGGGCCTCGCGTTCAAGGCGAACACCGACGACCTCCGCGAGTCACCGGCCATTTTCTTGGCCGAGCTGCTGCTGGCCGAGGGCGCCATCATCCAGGCGTACGACCCCGCCGCTCGCGAGACGGCCGCCGCGCGCCTCCATGGGTTCGAGATCGCGGCCGACGCGTACGAGGCGGCCGCCGGCGCGTCGGTGCTGGCGCTGCTCACCGAATGGGACGAGTTCCGCTGGCTCGACTTCGAGCGGGTGCGGAGCTCCATGCGTTCGCCGTTCGCGGTCGTCGACGCGCGGAACCTGCTCGATCCGTCGGCGATGCGGCGGCGCGGTTTCGCGTACCAGGGCGTCGGCCGCTGATGCCCCGCGCGGTCGTCACCGGCGGCGCCGGATTCCTCGGCTCGCACCTGTGTCGTGTGCTGCACACGCAGGGATGGGAGGTCGTCGCGGTCGACGATCTCTCGACGGGCTTCGTCGCGAACGTCGAGGATCTGCTCGGCCGGCCCGGGTTCGAGCTCGTCGAGCACGACGTGGTCCACGGACTCCCGATCGAGGGGCCGGTGGCGGCGGTGCTGCACCTCGCGAGCCCCGCGAGTCCGCCGGTGTACCTCGGTCGCCCGATCGCGACGCTCGAGGTCGGTGCCCTCGGCACGCAGCACGCGCTCGAGCTGGCGCGCAAGCACGACGGCGCGCGTGTGCTCCTGGCCTCCACCAGCGAGGTCTACGGCGACCCCGACGTGAGCCCGCAGGGTGAGGGTTACTGGGGAAACGTCAACCCGGTCGGGCCGCGGGCGGCCTACGACGAGGCGAAGCGCTACGCGGAAGCGATCACGATGGCCTATCACCGGGTGTACGGGATCGACACCAAGATCGCTCGCATCTTCAACACCTACGGGCCGTTCCTCCGGCCCGAGGACGGCCGTGTGATCTCGAACTTCCTTGCCCAGGCGATCGACGGTCGTCCGCTCACGGTGTACGGCGACGGGTCGCAGAGCCGCTCGTACTGTTATGTCGACGACCTGATCGCGGGGCTCGTCGCGTTGCTCGACTCCGCGCACGTCGGGCCGATGAACCTCGGGAACCCGCACGAGCTCACGGTGCTCGAGCTCGCACACACCGTGCTCGACGTGACCGGCTCGCGTTCGGAGGTGGTGTTCGAGCCGCTACCCCGCGACGACCCTCGTCAACGGTGCCCCGACATCGCGCTGGCCGGTCAGGTCCTCGGTTGGCATCCGCGCATCGGACTCAGCGAAGGTCTCAGCCGCACCTGCGAGTGGTATCGGGGGATCGGTGACGCAGTCTGACCCAGCGGAATACCACAAGCTGTCGGTCATCGTGCCCGTGTACGACGAACGCAATACCGTCGCCGAGATCGTGCGCCGGATGCGCGCCGTCGACATCCCCCTCGAGCGCGAGTTCGTGCTCGTCGACGACGGCAGCACCGACGGCACGCGCGAGGTTCTCCGCCAGCTTGCCGACAGCACGGTCCGCGTCGTCTACCACGACCAGAACCGCGGCAAGGGCGCCGCGATCCGCACCGGACTCGAGCAGGTCACCGGCGACCTCGTGCTCGTGCAGGACGCCGACCTCGAGTACGACCCGGAGGACTGGCCCAAGCTCCTGGCTCCCGTGCTGCGCGGGAAGGCGCAGGTCGTGTACGGCTCGCGCTTCACCGGGGAGCGCCGCAACATGCTGTTCCTGCACTGGGTCGGCAACCGGTTCCTGTCTCTCGTCACCAACGTGCTCTACAACACCACGCTCTCCGACATGGAGACGTGCTACAAGCTCTTCGACCGTCGCGTGCTCGCCGGTATCACGCTGCGCGCGTCGCGGTTCGAGTTCGAGCCCGAAGTGACCGCCAAGGTGCTCCGGCGCGGGATCCGCATCTACGAGGTGCCGATCTCGTACGCGGGGCGCGAGTTCCACGAGGGGAAGAAGATCACGTGGCGCGACGGGCTCGTGGCGCTGTGGACCCTCGTGAAGTACCGGTTCGTCGATTAGCGCCGAGCGTGTCGAGTAGCCCTCAGCGTATGGACGAGCCTGCACCGCGCTGGGCCGCGGTCGTCGTGAACTACGAGTCTGGGGCACTGCTCGTGTCGTGTGTCCGATCGGTGCTCGCCGACACGAGCGCGGGCGAGCCGGAGCTCGTCGTCGTCGACAACGGGTCGCGCGACGGCTCGGTCGCCGCACTCCTCCGTGAGTTCCCTGCGGTGCGCGTCATCGAGTCGGGCAGCAACCTCGGGTATGCGGGAGGCATCAACCGCGGGGTCGACGCGACACACGCGCCGGTCGTCGCGATCCTGAACTCCGACGTCGACGTCGCGCCGGGCACCGCCGCGGCGATGCTCGCACGCCTCGAGCCCGAGGCCGACCTCGCCGCGGTCGGGCCCGTGATCCGGAACGCCGACGGCTCGCAGTACCCCTCGGCGCGCGCCGAGCCGTCGCCGTGGGATGCCGTCGGCCACGCACTGCTCGGTGCCATCCGCCCGTCGAACCGCTTCACCCGTCGCTACCGCCAGCTCGACGTCGATCCGGCACGGCCCCGCGACGTGGAGTGGCTCTCCGGGGCGGCCATCTGGCTCCGGCGTTCCGCGCTTCGGTCGGTGGGTGGCTGGGACGAGCACTACTTCATGTACATGGAAGACGTCGATCTCTGCTGGCGGCTGCGCCGGCTCGGCTGGCGCGTGGCGTACGAGCCCGGGGGTGCGGTGATGCACGTCCAGGCCGCGAGCACCGACCGCCATCCGTACCGCATGATCGTCCGCCACCACCGCTCGGCGTACCGGTTCGCCGCGAAACGCTGGCAGGGCGTGCAGCGGCTCCTGCTCGTGCCCGCCGCCCTGCTCCTGTGTGTTCGAGCCGGCGTCGCGATCGTCGCACGCGCGCTCGGCGCGCGACCCGGCCCGCCGCGTCTGACCGGGTAGCCTCGCATCCGCCATGCCGCAGTCCCGCAGACGCTATGGGCGCTCCGCGATGCGTGCCCGTTACCGCAAGCCCAAGCGCAGACGGGGCGGATCGCTCGGATGGAACGTCGCCATCGCCGCCGTCGTCATCGTCGGGATCGGCCTGATCGCGTTCTCCCGCTCGAGCGAGTCCAACGGAGCCGGCAACGGCCCGCCGCGGGCCGCCGATCAGGCTGCGGGCACGCCCGGGGACCACTGGCACACCTACCTCGGGGTCGACATCTGCGGCCAGTGGCTCACACCCGTCCCCATGTTCGAGAACCCGGTGGGTTCTCCCGCCGGCACGCAGAACGTGGGCATCCACTCCCACGGTGACGGGCTCGTCCACACCCACCCCTTCGTCGTCTCCGAAGAGGGCAACAACGCGACGCTCGGGAAGTACGCCGACTACGGCGGCTGGGGTGTGTCGTCCGACTCGATCGACGCGTGGGCGGCGCCGAAGGGCGATCCCAGCCAGAAGAGCTGGAGCAACGGCGACACGTGTACTTTCGGCCAGGACAAGGGCAAGAAGGGCGAGATCGTCTGGGCGGTCGACGGCAAGCAGAAGACCGGCAACCCGTCCGACTACCGCCAGCAAGACGGCGAGACGATCGCGATCGGCTTCCTGCCCAAGGGGGCCGAGCTCGGGTTCCCGCCCGACGCGTGCAACGCGTTCGCCAACATCTCCGACCAGCAAACCGCCGCAGTCGTGAGCAAGAACTCGCCGTGCCGCTCCGAATCGACCACCACCACGACCACACCCACCGTGTCGACCGAGCCACCAACGACCACGCTCGCGCCCTGATTCCCGCTCTCGGCAGCTTCGCTGCCGGGCCGCTCGGACCACGCCTCGCTGCGCCGCACGTGAGCGAACGGCTGCCGGTCGGGTACCCCGGCCGGCAGAGAGCGAACCATGGTGAGGTACCTGCGGCGCGCACGCTCGGCTCTGGGCGCTGCAAGACTGAGCGCGTGCGCGTTCTCGTCACTGGTGGTGCAGGGTTCATCGGCTCCGGGCTCGTCGATCGGCTGCTCGCCGAGGGCTGCGACGTCGATGCCATCGACGACCTGTCGACCGGATCACTCGGCAACCTTGCCGACGCCCGCGCGCAACGAGCCCGGAAGTTCAGCTTCCACCGGCTCGACGTGTGTGCGCCCCAGCTCCACGATCTCGTCGCGCGCCGCCGGCCCGAGGTGATCTTCCATCTTGCCGCGCAGCTCGATGTGCGCGTCTCGGTCGCACGGCCGATGTTCGACGCGCAGGTGAACATCCTCGGCTCGCTGAACCTCTGCGAAGCTGCGCTTGCCGCGGGCACGCGCAAGGTGGTGTTCGCGGGCTCGGGCGGCACGCTCTACGGCATTCCCGAGAGCATCCCCGTGCGTGAGGGGCACCCGCAGCGGCCGATCTCGCCGTACGGCGTGTCGAAGAAGGCCGCGGGTGACTACCTGTACTTCTATCGTGAGGTCCACGGGCTCGAGTACACCGAGCTCGCGCTCGCGAACGTCTACGGCCCGCGTCAAGACCCGAACGGAGAGGCCGGCGTCGTCGCGATCTTCGCGGGCCAGCTCCTCGCCGGGAAGCAGCCCACGATCTACGGCGACGGCAGCCAGACGCGTGACTACCTCTACGTCGACGACGCGGTCGACGCGTTCGTCCGCGCCGCAGAGCGCGGGGGTGGCCTCTTGATGAACATCGGTACCGGCGCGGAGACGAGCGTGCTCGACCTGTACGCGCTCATGGCCGACTTCGCCGGCTTCCGCACGGGGCCGCGCTTCGCGCCGGAACGCCCCGGCGAGCTCGCGCGCTCCGCGCTCGATCCCGGTCGCGCCGCGATCCACCTCGGCTGGAAGCCGTGGACCTCGCTCGAGGAAGGCCTCGCGCTCACCCTCGACTGGTTCCGCGAGCAAGAGAGCTAGCGGCGCGTTCTGAGGTCGTCGAGCGGCACCGGCGGTCGTTCGCGGCCCACGTAGGCCGGATCGGGGCGTCCCACGAGGATCATGGCGTGGGGGAGCCAGGCCTCGGGGAGCGCGAGCGCGTCGCGGGCCTCATCCGGGCAGAAGATCGGCGCCGCGACCCAGCACGACGCGTAGCCCGCGTCGGCGGTCGCGAGCATGAGGTTCTCGACTGCGGCGCCGAGCGAGAGCAGGGCCATGCCCCATTCGGCACGCTGGCGGGTCTCGTCGGGGTAGCGGTCGAGCCCGTCCCAGGTGAGGCAGCCGAGCACGAGCGCGGGTGCGTCGATGATCTTGCGGTGTGACGCGTCGACCAGCTCGTCGATCCGGGTCGCAGCGACACCGTCTCCCGCGAGGTCGCGGCGCCACCTCGCTCCCATTCCCCTGGCGAGACGCTGCCGCGCCTCCGGTGTGTCGACGATCACCCATCTCCACGGACGCGAGTGGTGCGGAGCGGGCGACAGGCACGCCGCCTGCACGAGCGCGTCGAGTATTTCGGGCGGCACCGGTTCGGGCAGAAACGTGCGGATCGACCGCCGGGCCTCGATGAACGAGGGCACAGCGAGGTTCAAGCGACTGCGGCGAGCGTTTCGCGTGCGAGCGAAGCTGCGACTTCCGGATCCTTCATCAAGGTGTCCGTCACG
Organism: Acidimicrobiia bacterium; assembly: GCA_040880805.1. NCBI lineage: Bacteria > Bacillati > Actinomycetota > Acidimicrobiia > Acidimicrobiia bacterium. The sequence goes on from JBBDHW010000052.1 coordinate 8,440, forward strand.
ACCGCGCGCACGCCGAGGGCTTCGACTTCGCTCGCCCGTGCCGCGTCTTGGTCGTCGATCACGAACGCGGCACACAGGTCGCGGTACGCGCGCGCGACGCCAACGCACGACGCTTCGATCCCGAGATCGGCGAGCAGCCGGTCGGCCGGACCCCGCACTGCCACACCCGCGATCAGGTTGCTGATGCCGACGACGCGCCCGTGCGCGGCCACCGTTTCGCGGATACCGGGCACTGCAAGGATCGGTGCGATGGAGAGGATCGGGTTCGCCGGGCAGATCACGATCGCGTCGGCAGTGCGCAGCGCGTGGAGCACTCCCGGCGCGGGCCGCGCGGTGTCGGCGCCGTGGAACCGCACCGAGACCACGGGCGGCTCAGAGCGCTCGCGCACGAACCACTCCTCGAGCGCGAACTCCACGTTGCCGTCGGGCATCGCCGCGGTGATGCGGGTGGCCACCACGTCGTCGGTCATCGGGATCAGACGACACGCGAGGCCCCAGGCCGTCGCGATGTCGGCGGTGACCTCGGAGAGCGATGCGCCCGCTCGGAGCCGCTCCGTGCGGTACAGATGCGTCGCGAAGTCGCGGTCGCCGATGTTGAACCACGTGGGCACCCCGTAGCGCTCGAGTGCACCCAGGGTCGCGAACGTCTCGCCGGCCAGGCCCCATCCCGTCTCGGGATTGTTGGCACCCGCGAGCGTGTAGGTGACCGAATCGAGGTCGGGGCAGACCCTGAGCCCGTGGAACCAGTCGTCGTCGCCGGTGTTGCCGACGATCACGACGTCGCCGGGATCGACGACCTGGAGGAGGCCCGAGAGGAAGCGAGCCGAGCCGACTCCGCCTGCCAGGACCACGATCATGGGCAGCAGGGTAGCGGCGGCCCTTCCACCTCAGTTTCGTGACCAGTTTCACAAAACCAGTGGCGATACTCTGACCTCCCTGATGAGCACGGTGGACGGCCCCGACACGCCGGCCGAGCCCCGAGTCGAGCCGATCGATTTGCCGGTCAACTTGCCGATCGATTTGCCGATCGATTTGGAGGTGGCCGCGGCGGAGGAGGAGCTGCCGGAGGAGGAGCTGCCGGAGGAGGAGCTGCCGGAGCCGCTCGCCCTCTACCCGCCCGTCGTGGCGGTGATCGTCACCTGCAATCCGGGTGCGTGGTTCGAGGACACGCTCGCCGGCATGGCCGCACAGGACTACCCCGACCTCACGGTGCTCGTCGTCGACTGCGGTTCCGACGAAGACCCGACCGCGCGGGTCGCCGAGCACCTGCCGCACGCGTTCGTGCGACGTCTCGATGCGAGCGCAGGCTTCGCGTCCGCGGCCAACGAGGCGCTGCGCGTCGTCGAGGGCGCCACGTTCCTCATGCTCTGCCACGACGACGTCGTGCCCGACACGCCGACCGTGCGGGTGCTCGTCGAGGAGGCCTACCGGTCGAACGCCGGCATCGTGGGCCCCAAGCTCGTCAGCGCCGACGACCCCCGCGTGCTCCTCGAGGTCGGGCGCGCCATCGACCGCTTCGGTGCGCCGTACACCGGCATAGAACCCGGTGAGTTCGACCAGGAACAGCACGACGGCGTACGCGACGTCTTCTACGTGACCACCGCGACGATGCTCGTCCGCGTCGACCTCTTCGCCGAGCTCGGGGGTTTCGATCCCGCCACCTTCCCCGGTGCCGAGGACCTCGATCTCTGTTGGCGCGCGCGGCTCGCGGGTGCGCGTGTCCTCGTGGTTCCGGACGCGCGCGTGTCGCACCGCGAGGCGGCCGACGATCGGCGGCGCGTGGACCGTCCCGACGAGACCGCGCTCGTGCGGAGCCGGGTGCGCGTCCTTCTCACCTCGTATTCCTTGCTCACGCTGCTCTGGCTCGTCCCGGTCGGGGTTGTCTTGAGCTTCGTCGAGGCGCTGGGCGACCTGGTCACCGGCCACCCGCGCCGCGCGCGCGCTGCAATTGCGGGATGGTTCTCGAACCTGTTCCACCTGCGCCGCCTACGCGCGTCGCGCAAGCGCGCGCAGAAGCTCCGGAAGGTGCGCGACCACGACCTGCGTGAGCTCCAGATCGGCAGCGCGACGAGGCTCGGCGTGTTCGTCTCGCATCATCTGCAGACCGACGAGCGCCTGCGCTCGTTCGGCGATCGCGGTCGCTCTGCGGTCGGCACGGTGTCCGATCGCGTACGCGGCCCCGCCGCGTTCGCGGTCCTGGCATTCGTGGGCGTGGTGCTCGTGGGCTCGCGCAAGTTCATCAGCGGTGGCGTGCCCGGGATCGGCACGCTGGTGCCCTGGCCGTCAGACGCCGATCTTTTCGACGCCTTTGGATCCGCATGGCGCTACACGGGTCTCGGCTCGGCATCGGCCGCGCCTCCATTGCTCGCGCTGATGGGAACGCTCGGCACGGTGCTCTTCGGCGCGGTCGGCCTCGCACGCACGTTGCTCGTCGTTGCCGCACTACCACTCGGCGCCGTCGGCGCGTACCGGTTCACCCGGAGGCTGGGCGGCCGCCGGGGACCCGCGCTCGCGGCCGGGGTCGCGTACGGCGTGAACCCGGTTGCGCGCAACGCGATCGCCGCCGGTCGATTCGGTCCGCTGATGTTCTACGTGCTGCTCCCGTTCGTGCTCGGCCGGATCGTTCGCCTCGCCGGTCTCGACGCCGATGCGACGCAGGGCGAGCTTGTGCCGGACCCGAAACCGCGCGGCAGGTTCCTGCGGCTCGCGTTGCTGGTGACGCTGGCCGCCGCGTGCTATCCGGTTGCGCCCGCGCTGTTCGTCGTCGCGGCGGCAGCCTTTGTGCTTGCCGCACCCTTCGCGCGCGGATGGGGGAGCGCGTTTCGCGCCGTCGGGATCGCGGCGGCCGCCGCGCTCGCTGCTGTCGTGCTCCTCCTTCCGTGGCCCCTTGCGTACGCGGGTTCGCACTTCGACGCGGCGTCGCTCGGCTTCGCGTTCCGACCTGATTTGGGGCTCTCCGAGATCCTGCGCTTCGAGAGCGGGCCCTCGGGTGCGGGGTGGACGATGTGGGGACTCGTCGTCGGCGCCGCCGTACCGCTGTTCCTCGCGACCGGGGGGGGG
>JBBDHW010000052.1:11509-12300 GCA_040880805.1 Acidimicrobiia bacterium
GGGCCGCGCGCGGATGGGTGCTGGCGGTCGTCGGGTGGGCAATCGTCTGGGTGCCTGATCAAGTGGCGCCCGATCGGTCGATGCTCGCACCCGAAGCCGGCCTCACCCTCGCGGCGTTCGGGCTCGCGATCGCGCTCGGCATCGGCGCATCGGTGCTCGTCGACGGCATCCGCGACTTCCGGTTCGGCTGGCGACAGCCGGCCGCGATCGTCGGTGGTGTCGCGCTGCTGCTGCCGATGCTCGGCTTCACTGCCGATGCGATCGACGGCCGGTGGCATGCACCGCGAACCGGCTGGGTCGATGCGCTCGCGTTCACCGATTCGCTCGCGGCAAAGGGGCAGTTCCGCATCCTGTGGCTCGGCGACCCGTCGGTCCTGCCACTCGAGCCCGTCGTCCTTTCCGACGGCACCGGGTACACGCTCACGCGCAACGGCCCGGGCAACTCGTCCGAGCTCTTGCGCGCGCCGGTGGACGAGGCCGACCGCGTCGTCGTCGACCGCGCGATCGAGCTCGCGGCCGACGGGCGAACGAACCGTCTCGGACGCTTGCTCGGGCCAACTGGTGTGCGCTGGGTCGCGCTGCCGTCGACGCAGGGTCCCGGCGGCGGGACGGCCCCCGCAACGCTGCCGGGTTGGCGCCGCGCGCTCGACGGTCAGCTCGACCTTGCGCGGCTGAAGACCGGGCGCGGGCTCGTGCTCTACGAGAACCTCGCGTGGATCCCGTTGCGCGCGTCGGTCGCCCGGCGTGAGGCCGCCATGGTGCCGGTCGGGCCGCGCGACCCGACGCGCGCG
>JBBDHW010000052.1:12310-14746 GCA_040880805.1 Acidimicrobiia bacterium
CCCCCCCCCCCCCCCCGGCACTCGGCGTCGACCTCTCAGCGGCCGAGCCGCTCCCGACCGCCGCTCCGGCCGCGCCAGGCGTCGTGCTGTGGGGTGAGGCGTACGACACCGTCTGGGAAGCAACCGCGTCCGAAACTGGCACGTCGCTCCGCCACTTCCGCGCGTTCGGATGGGAGAACGGGTACCGGGTCACGAGTGAGAGCTCGGTAGCACTCGCGTTCGCACACCAGTGGCAACGCTGGACGCTGCTCGGCGTGTCGCTCGTGATCTGGCTCTTCGTCCTGTGGCGCTGGTGGCGCACGCGCGTTCGTTCCGTGCGACCCATCCCGGAATCGGCGCGTGACCGACGCGAAGCGCGTCTCCGTCGCGATCCGTTCGCGGAAGCGCTCGACGACGACACGTTCTGGTGGGAGCGGGTATGACAGCGAAGACGATCCACCGAGGTCCGATTCTGATCGCGCTCGCCGTGCTGTTGGTAGCGGCGATCGTGTACGACGGCAGCGAATCGTCGAGCCAAGCGAGCGCGGCGCGTGCCGGCGCGATCGCGGCGAACCCGGCGGTGCCTCCTGCCGATGCGCTCTCCACCTCGTGGTACTGCACGGAGGGCACGTCCACCGCGGATGGTCGCGCCGACGAGACGATTCTCGTCGCGAGCGTCGCCGACACGCGGATCGACGCTACCGTCACGGTGATGCCTGGCGGCGTCGCGGCTCCGGTGTCGCGCACCGTTCACCTCGAACCGCGCGCGGAGGCGCGTGTGCGCGTCGCCGATCTGGTCGAGGCGCCGGAACCCGCGGTTGTCGTCGAAGTGGTGGGCGGCCAGGCCGTCGTGTCGCACCAGCTCGACGCCCGATCCCCATCGACTGGTGGCGACATCGCGACGGAGCCCTGTGCGCGCGGCGCGTCGTCCGACTGGTACTTCGCGAGCGGCACCACGTTGAAGGGCGCCCAGCAGTTCCTCGTGTTGTTCGACCCGTTCGGCGACGACGCCATCGTCGACGTCACCTTCGTCACCGACGACGGCGTGCAGGAGCCCGACGCGTTGCAGGCGCTCGCCGTGCCGCGCCGTTCGCGCGTGACCATCCCGGTGCACGTCGCAGTTCCGCGTCAGCGCGACGTTGCGATCCACGTTCACGCGCGGACAGGCCGGGTGGTCGCGGAGCGCTCGCATCTCTTCGACGGCACCGCGTCCGACGGCGAGGTCGTGCGCGAAGGGGTCGCCTTGTCGCTGGGCGCCGAGGCGCCGCGCCACGAGTGGTACTTCCCCTACGGCTCCACTTCGGATGGTGCGAGCGGCGTGATCGGAGTGGCGAACTTCAGCGCCTCGTCCACCACGGTCGAAGTCAACGTCATTCTCGACGGAGAGGAGACGCTCGCCGCGCAATCGGTCGCGATCCCGGCGCGTGGCGTCACCACGGTCGACGTCTCGACTCACGTACCTGCAGGGAGTCAGTACGCGGTCGCCGTCATTGCGCGCGACACGGAGGGTCGCGCGGGCCCGGTTGTGGCCGAGCTCCTCGAGTGGTGGCCGTCGGCGTCGGCAAGCACCGGCGCGGCCACCACACTCGGATCGACCCGCCTCGCGCGCCGGTGGGTCATCGCCCTGCCCGCGGCGAACGTCGACGGTGTCGTCACGGTGCTGAACCCGGGCTCGCAGCCGCTGACCGCCGCGCTCCTCGTGTTCGACGCGGGCGAGACGACCGGCCCGCCGAGCGAACCCGAGCGCGCAGTCGAGGCCGGCCGGTTCGCGGTGTTCGACCTGGCCGCGCTCGATGCCGGCGGGGATCATGTGCTCGTGGTCACGGCCGACCGCCCGGTCGCGGTCGGCATCACCTACACCGGACCCGCGGGAGCGTCGATCACCGCGGCGGTGCCGGACTACACGTACGGAACGCGCGGATGACCGGCCGGCTCGCGATCGGCGCCGCGATCCTCGTCGTCGTGCTCGGGGTCGCCTGGCTCATGCGAAGCCAGAAGCCGGAAGCGCCACCGCGCGATGTGTACCCGATCCCGCGCCAGCTCGACCGCGCCGACTTCCCGCGTCCGGACGCGCCGTGGCTCGTCGCGCTGTTCTCGTCGACCGTGTGCGATTCCTGTCGCGGTCTCCGGCCCAAGCTCGCAGCACTGGAGTCGAGCGCGGTCGCGACCTGCGAGGTCGAGGCGTCGGTGCGCGGCGACCTCCACCGCCGCTACGAGATCTCCGCGATCCCGATGACGGTCGTCGCCGACGCCACCGGCGTGGTGCAGCGCGCGTTCGTCGGCGCGTTCACCGCCACTGACCTCTGGGCCGCGGTTGCCGACGCTCGCATCCCCGGCGCCAGCCCCGAACCCACCATCGGCACCCTCGAATAGAACAAACTGGCGTCGCAAGACACCGATAACGCGGCGCGAAGCGTGGCCTGCGGGGTACCGCGAAGACGTTGACGGTGCGCCGGG
>JBBDHW010000053.1:0-20140 GCA_040880805.1 Acidimicrobiia bacterium
GGACTGGGAGTGCTACTGCGGCAAGTACAAGCGTGTCCGGTTCAAGGGCATCATCTGCGAACGCTGTGGTGTCGAGGTGACACGACAGAAGGTGCGCCGCGAGCGCATGGGGCACATCGAGCTGGCCGCACCCGTCACGCACATCTGGTACTTCAAGGGTGTCCCGAGCCGCCTCGGCTACCTCCTCGACATCGCGCCGAAGAGCCTCGAGAAGGTCATCTACTTCGCCGCGCACATCATCACGTGGGTCGACGAAGAGCGCCGCCACAAGGACCTCGCGCAGCTCGAAGGCGACATCAAGGCCGAGATCGCCGACGTGGAGAAGAAGCGCGAGCTCGCGCTCCGCACGCGTGACGAGGAGTACGAGGCCGAGCTCGCGGAGATGGAAGACCGCGACGCCAAGAAGAACGAGCTCGAGCGGGCCGAGAAGGCGCGCAACAAGGACTTCGAAGACATCCGCGCCCGTCACGACGCCGAGCTCGAGTTCCAGAAGACGGTGTGGGACACGTTCCGTGGTCTCTCGCCGAAGCAGCTCGTCGACGACGAGCGCGTGTGGCGTGAGCTCCGGGACCGTTACGAGGAGTATTTCGCCGGCGGCATGGGCGCCGAGGCGATCAAGGACCTCATCTCCCGCATCGACATGGAGTTCGAGGAGCTCAACCTCAAGGAGATCATCGCGACCGGCAAGGGCCAGCGGAAGGCCAAGGGCATCAAGCGGCTCAAGGTGATCTCGGCGTTCAACCGCGTCGACGACGACGGCCGCAAGATCAACTCGCCGATGGGCATGGTGCTCGACGCGGTACCGGTGATCCCGCCGGACCTGCGCCCGATGGTGCAGCTCGACGGTGGCCGCTTCGCGACGTCCGACCTCAACGACCTGTACCGCCGCGTCATCAACCGCAACAACCGGCTGAAGCGGCTCCTCGACCTCGGCGCGCCCGAGATCATCATCAACAACGAGAAGCGCATGCTCCAGGAGGCCGTCGACGCGCTGTTCGACAACGGCCGCCGGGGCCGCCCGGTCACGGGTCCCGGCAACCGCGCGCTCAAGTCGCTCTCCGACATGTTGAAGGGCAAGCAGGGCCGGTTCCGCCAGAACCTGCTCGGCAAGCGTGTCGACTACTCGGGCCGTTCGGTCATCGTCGTCGGCCCGCAGCTCAAGCTTCAGCAGTGCGGTCTGCCCAAGCAGATGGCGCTCGAGCTGTTCAAGCCGTTCGTGATGAAGCGGCTCGTCGACCTCGAGTACGCGCAGAACATCAAGTCCGCGAAGCGGATGGTGGAGCGCGCGCGCCCGCAGGTGTGGGACGTGCTCGAAGAGGTCATCAAAGAGCACCCGGTCTTCCTGAACCGCGCCCCAACCCTCCACCGCCTCGGCATCCAGGCGTTCGAGCCGGTGCTGGTCGAGGGCAAGGCCATCCAGATCCACCCGCTCGTCTGCACCGCGTTCAACGCCGACTTCGACGGTGACCAGATGGCGGTGCACCTGCCACTGTCGGCCGAAGCGCAGGCCGAGGCGCGCATCCTGATGCTCTCGGCGCACAACATCCTGTCGCCGGCGCACGGGCGGCCCATCACCGTGCCCACCCAGGACATGATCATCGGCGCCTACTACCTCACCGAGGTCGTCGAGGGTGCTCCCGGCGAGGGGCGCGCCTTCGCGTCGCTCGACGAGGCGATCCTCGCCCACGACGAGCGGCTCGTTCCCGTCGGCAACGGATCCTCCGAGATTCCCGCCCCGGTCGACTCCGACACCGGCTTCGACGGTGTGTCGCTGCACGCCAAGATCAAGGTGAGGATGCCCGCCGGTCGCTTCCCCGAGGACCAGTTCCCCCTGCGCGACGAGGACAACCCGAACTCGATCGTCCTGCGCCGCAACCCCAACAACGGCGACCCGCGAGAGTCGGTGCTGGTCGAGACCACGCTCGGGCGCCTGATGTTCAACGAGGCGTTCCCGCCCGACTTCCCCTTCCACGACGACCCGGTGAGGAAGCGCGACCTCACCGAGCTGGCCAGCAAGCTCGTCGAGCGCTACCCGCGGGCGATCGTTGCCGAGAGCCTCGACAAGCTGAAGGACCTCGGCTTCGAGTACGCCACGCGTTCGGCGCTCACGATCTCGATCTCCGACGTGAAGACGCCGGCAATGAAGGCGTCGTTGCTCGAACAGTTCGAGGGCGAGGCCGACAAGGTCGAGCAGCAGTTCGAGCGCGGCATCATCACCGACGAGGAGCGTCGCCAGAAGGAGATCGAGGTCTGGACCGAGGCCACGTTCAAGGTCCGCGACGCGGTCCAGCAGGAGATGCACGCCGGGACGTTCAACCCGATCGACATGATGGTGGGCTCGGGTGCTCGTGGTGACCTGCTCCAGGTGCAGCAGATCGCCGGTATGCGCGGCTTGGTGGCGAACCCGCGGGGTGAGATCATCCCGCGGCCGATCAAGTCGAGCTTCCGTGAAGGCCTGTCGGTGCTCGAGTACTTCATCTCCACGCACGGCGCGCGCAAGGGTCTCGCCGACACCGCGCTCCGTACCGCCGACTCCGGCTACCTCACTCGTCGTCTCGTCGACGTTGCACAGGAGCTGATCGTCCGCGAGGACGACTGCGAGAGCCCGCGCGGCATCTGGGTCGAGTCGGTCACCGACGAGCCCGAGAACCTGCGCGTGCTCGAGACCAAGCTGCTTGGTCGGTGCCTCGTCGACGACATCTCGCTCGCCGACGGCACCACGCTGCCGCGGAACACCGAGGTCAAGGAAGTCGAGCTCCGCGCGATGGCATCCGACCCGGGTGTCACGCGTGTGCGGGTGCGCTCCGTCCTCACGTGCGAGTCGCTCAAGGGTGTGTGTGCGCTCTGCTACGGCACCATGCTCGCGACCAACAAGCTCGTCGACCAGGGCGAGGCGGTCGGCATCATCGCCGCCCAGTCCATCGGCGAGCCGGGCACGCAGCTCACCATGCGCACGTTCCACACCGGCGGCATCGCCGGTGAGGACATCACGCACGGGCTTCCTCGTGTCGTCGAGCTGTTCGAAGCCCGCACGCCGAAGGGCGCTGCGGTGATGGCCGGCATCTCGGGCGTCGTCCGGATCAGTGAGAACGAGAAGGGCGAGCGCGTGCTCACGGCCTTCGGGGACGACGGCGCGGAAGACGCGCACGTGGTCACCCGCCGCACCCACCTGTATCCGGGGATCGCCGAGGGCGTCGAAGTTGTGGCCGGCCAGCAGCTCACGGGCGACTCGAAGACGCCCATCGACCCGAAGAAGATCCTCGAGGTCAGGGGCATCCGCGAGACTCAGCAGTACCTCAGCGACGAGGTGCAGAAGGTGTACCGCGAGCAGGGCGTGTCGATCCACGACAAGCACATCGAGGTCATCGTGCGGCAGATGCTCCGGCGCGTCGGGGTCTCGGAACCGGGCGACTCCCACTATCTCCCGGGCCAGAAGGCCGACGCTCGCGAGTTCGCCGACATCAACCGGCGCCTCGTGGCCGACGGCAAGCAGCCCGCCGAGGGTCGGCCGGAGCTCATGGGGATCACCAAGGCGTCGCTCGCCACCGACTCGTGGCTCTCGGCGGCGTCGTTCCAGGAGACCACCCGCGTGCTCACCGAAGCCGCGATCGAGGGCCGAGTCGACCGCCTGGTCGGGTTGAAGGAGAACGTGATCATCGGCAAGTTGATCCCGGCCGGCACGGGGATGAACCGCTACCGCGACATCGCCACGCACGCGCCCGACTACGAGCCGTTGCCGTTCTACTCGTCCGACACGGATGCCGACGGCGATCTCGACCTCGCAGCGTGGCTCGCCGACACGAGCGCGACCACGCTCGACGAAGACGCGGCCGCGTTCGCGGCCGTGGCGGTCGAGTCGAACGGCTCCGCCGACGGCGCGTCCGATGCTTCAGGCGACCTCGGGGACGCCGCCGCGACCTGATCCACGCTCAGCACGCGACGGCCGGTGACGGTCGCGTTGTCGAATGACAATGCGCAGTTGGCTGGCATGCCGTCGTCGGGGCCGAGTCGTACCTCCGAGGGGCGTCGCCGATGATCCGGTGCCGCGCGCGCTCGGCCAGACGGGCGGCGTCCTCGGCGAGCGCGGCGTCGACCGATGGATACTCACCGGCGTCGACGAGACGCTGCACCACTTCTTCTGACCGGGCTCGGACGGCTTCCATGGTGGAGGCGAGGACGGCGACCGGTTTCCCGTAATCGGTGACCACGAACGACTCGCCTTCGGCGACCCGGCGCAGGTAGGCGCTCGCCTGCTGACGGAGCTGGCGGACGCCGACCTCTTCGAGAGCCATGGTGCTACCGCGTAGCACGTGTGTGAGCGCCAGTCGCCTCGCGCGGCCCGAACCGAGGGATTGTTTGTTCGACACTTCCGCACATATGTACGGGAATGTTTGACAATCGCCCTCCACTCTGGCCTTCGTCTTCGGGTCGTGGGCGGCGCGCTACCACGGCGAGGAAGGTCCACCTCCCCGAGACATCGATCTGCTGGTCGTCGGCACCCCTGATCTCTCAGCGTTGACCGCGGTCTGCCGGCAGCTGTCACGCGAGCTGGAAGCAACCGTCCAGGTTGTGGTCCGGAGTGCAGACGAGTGGCAGAGAGCCGATGACGACGTCTTTCTCAGCGAAGTGAAGGCCCGGCCTCTCGTCCGGATTCTCTGAGGCTCTGGGAGTGGTCACCAAGCGCACGCAGGCGCTCATCGCGGAACGGCGGCTCGAGCGCGTGCCGATCGACACGAGGCGAGCGAACGCCCTGCTGATCGAGGCAGCGCGTCACGTCGACAGCGCGGGGGTGGTCGCCGAGCGTGATCGAGAGGGTGCCTACAGCCTCGCGTACGACGCGGTCCGAAAGTCGATCGTGGCGCACATGACCGTTCACGGAATTCGGCCGACCAGCGCCGGGTGCGCACGCGGCGGTGGTCGAGTACGCGGAGGAGGAACTTGCCGGTGACATCAGGTCCGGTGATGATTCGGCTACTGACCTGACCAACGGCTCGCGTGCACGAGGAACTCCACCGCCCCACGCGCGCCGCGTACGGGCGACCCCATCTCGGCGAGCACCCGCCATCCGGCGTCCTCGACGCCGCGCCGTGCAGCGGAAACGGCGGCCTCGAGCTGCTCGCGGTCGTCGGGCGCGTTGGCGAGCCCGAGCTCGAACATCGGCTTGACCAGCGCGATCAGGTCGACATCCGGTGCGAGCTGCACCCGCTCGAGTTCGGGGACCGCCCGGCTCAAGGAGAGATACGAGAGGTCGAGCGTCACCAGCTCCACGGGGTCAGGCACGAGACCGGTCGTGAGCTCCCCCAGATTCGTGCGCTCGAGGTTCACGACGCGCGGATCCTGACGGAGCGTGCCGCGGAGCTGTCCGTAGCCCGCGTCGACCGCGTAGACCCGCGCCGCGCCGTGCGCGAGAAGAACCGTGGTGAAGCCGCCGGCCGCCGCGCCGGCATCGAGCGCGATCCTGCCCTCGACACGCACGTCGAACGTGCTGATTGCCGCCTCGAGCTTCGCGGCCCCGCGGAGCACCACCTCGGGCTCCACGGTGATCGGGGCTGACGCGGGAACCCGCGCCCGAGGGTTCAACAGGGGCTTGCCGCCGACCAGTACCCGCCCCGTCTCGATGGCGTCGTCGGCATCCAAGATCTCGGGATGCTGCGCCACGACTGCCTCCGCGAGGGGCACCATCCGCGGTTGTCTGCGCTTCGCCAACCCTGGTGACGCTACTTGCGCCAAGCGCGGCTCGACCCGCTATCCTGATGTGCCGGCCTGGCGCCGCCCCCCTGTCGCCGGTCCATTGGTCGCCGGTCCATCCGTTGTCCCTCGATCCGAATTCGCTTCTTCCACGCGCGAACAGCACTCAAGAGGACCCAGCTTGCCCACCATCCAGCAACTCGTCCGCAAGGGGCGCACCAGTAGCCGCGAGAAGTCGAAAACGCCCGCGCTCAAGGGATCGCCGCAACGCCGGGGCGTCTGCACGCGCGTGTTCACCCACACGCCGAAGAAGCCCAACTCCGCGCTGCGCAAGGTGGCGCGTGTCCGTCTCACCACTGGCGTCGAGATCACCGCCTACATCCCGGGCGTCGGCCACAACCTCCAGGAGCACTCGATCGTGCTCGTGCGCGGCGGTCGGGTCCGCGACCTTCCGGGGGTTCGCTACAAGATCGTGCGCGGCGCGCTCGACGCGAGTGGTGTTGCCGGCCGCCGACAGGCCCGCAGCCAGTACGGCGCGAAGAAGGACGCCTGAGGTGAGCGTCCGCGAGCCGGGTATCCCGGCGAGTAGCGAACCGGGGCCCGAACGGCCCGGCGGCGTAGCCGCCGAGAGTGGGAGATAGGGATGCCTCGCAAGGGACCCGCTCCGCGTCGCGACCTCATGCCCGACCCGGTTCACCGATCGGTCGTCGTCACGCAGTTCGTCAACAAGATCCTGCAGCGCGGCAAGCGCTCGATTGCCGAGAAGATCGTCTACGACGCGCTCGCCGACGTCGAGAAGAAGACCGGCAGCGACCCCGTCGCGACACTGAAGCGCGCGGTCGAGAACGTTCGCCCCGCACTCGAGGTGCGCAGCCGTCGTGTCGGTGGCGCCACCTACCAGGTGCCAGTCGAGGTGCGCCCGCGGCGCGCGACGACACTCGCGGTGCGCTGGATCGTGGGCTACGCGCGGCAGCGGCGCGAGAAGACGATGGCGGAGCGGCTCGGCAACGAGCTGATGGACGCCAGCAACGGAATCGGGGCGTCGATCAAGCGCAAAGACGACCTGCAGAAGATGGCCGAGTCGAACAAGGCGTTCGCGCACTACCGGTGGTGATGCCTTTGACTTGGTTCCTCGTGTCCTCGCTGGCTTCGTAGCTCGCACTCTGGGCGGCTCCGGACGCCGGCATGCCGGCCGCTCGGACCGGCGCCCTTGACCGGGCTGAGCCCCTGCCGGTTTCCGCCTTGGCGGCGAAAACCGGGCTCAACGAGTGAGGGTCTCTGCCCGCCGGGCGCAATCGGCCGAGCGTCGACACGCCGGGTCCTGCGCCTTCAGTGCGTGCTGTTGAGGCGAGTAATGGAACGGTCGAGAGTGGGTAGGCGTTCATACTTGGTAGATCGAAAATCGCACCGCATCTTTGGGAATGGGAAAGAAAAAGAGAAATGGCAGTTGAAGCAACGCACGTGAAGACGAAGGGGGGCCCGGTGTTCCGGGAGGTTCCCCTCGCGCGGGTGCGCAACATCGGGATCATGGCGCATATCGACGCCGGCAAAACCACCACGACTGAGCGGATCCTCTACTACACGGGCAAGACCTACAAGATCGGTGAGGTTCACGAGGGCGCCGCGGTGATGGACTGGATGCCGCAAGAGCAGGAGCGGGGCATCACCATCACGTCCGCTGCCACCACGTGTCGGTGGCGCGACACCTGGATCAACATCATCGACACGCCCGGCCACGTCGACTTCACCGTCGAGGTGGAGCGGTCGCTGCGTGTCCTCGACGGCGCGGTCGCGGTGTTCGACGCGGTCGCGGGTGTCGAGCCCCAGACCGAGACGGTGTGGCGTCAGGCCAACAAGTACAACGTGCCGCGCATGTGCTTCATCAACAAGATGGACCGCGTCGGTGCCGACTTCTTCCGCTGCGTCGAGATGATCAAGGACCGCCTCGACGCGACCGTGGCGCTCACGCAGCTCCCGATCGGCGTCGAGAGCGGCTTCCGCGGTGTGATCGACCTGCTCGGGATGCGGGCACTCGTGTGGGAAGACGGCATGGGCGAGAGCTACGACGAGATCGAGATCCCGGCCGAGCTCCAGGCCGATGCCGAGCACTGGCGTCACGAGCTCGTCGACGTCGTGAGCCAGTTCGACGAGACCGTGCTCGAGAAGTACGTCGGCGACGAGGTGATCACCGCCGAGGACCTCCGTCAGGCGGTGCGCGCTGCCACCGTCGCCGGTGACGTCGTACCCGTGCTGTGTGGTACCGCGTTCAAGAACAAGGGCGTCCAGCCACTCCTCGACGCCGTCGTCGACTATTTGCCCAGCCCGGTCGACGTGACCTCGATCACCGGAATCCAACCCGGCAAGGACGAACACGAGGTCGTGCGGGAGGCGTCCGACGACGAGCCGTTCGCCGCGCTCGCGTTCAAGATCATGAGTGATCCGTACGTCGGGAAGCTCACCTACTTCCGCGTGTACTCCGGCAAGCTCTCCGCCGGTAGCCAGGTGCTCAACGCCACCAAGGATCGCAAGGAGCGCGTCGGGCGCATCCTCCAGATGCACGCCAACCACCGCGAAGACAAGGAAGCCGTCTTCGCGGGCGACATCGTCGCCGTCGTCGGCCTCAAGAACACCACAACCGGTGACACGCTGTGCGACCCGAGCCACCCGATCGTGCTCGAGCGCATGGACTTCCCGGAGCCGGTGATCTCCGTCGCCATCGAGCCGAAGACCAAGGTCGACCAAGACAAGCTCGGCAAGGCGCTGGGCGCGCTGTCGGAGGAAGACCCCACCTTCCAGGTGCGCACCGACGAAGAGACCGGTCAGACGATCATCGCCGGGATGGGCGAGCTCCACCTCGACGTCATCGTCGACCGCATGGTGCGCGAGTTCTCCGTCGTCGCCAACGTCGGCAAGCCGCAGGTTGCGTACCGCGAGACGATCACGATCCCGGTCGAGAAGGTCGAGGAGCGGTACATCCGCCAGACCGGCGGCCGCGGCCAGTACGGCCACGTCGTGATCTCGCTCGAGCCGACGGGCCCCGGCGGCGGTTACGAGTTCGTCGACAAGATCACCGGTGGCGTCATCCCGCGCGAGTACATCCCGGCTGTCGACGCCGGGATGCAGGAGGCGCTCGAGGGCGGGGTGCTCGCGGGCTACCCACTCGTCGACATCCGGGCGATCCTCACCTATGGCTCGTACCACGACGTCGACTCGAGCGAGATGGCGTTCAAGATCGCCGGATCGATGGCGCTGAAGAAGGCGGTCCGCCAGGCGCGCCCCGTGCTTCTCGAGCCGATCATGGCCGTCGAGGTCGTCACGCCGGAGGACTACATGGGTGACGTGATCGGCGACCTCTCCTCACGCCGCGGTCGTGTCGAAGGGATGGAGCAGCGCGGTACGTCCCATGTGGTGCGTTGTCAGGTGCCGCTGGCCGAGATGTTCGGCTACGCTACGGACCTTCGTTCGCGCACCCAGGGTCGCGCGACCTACACGATGCAATTCGACTCGTACCAGCAGGTGCCCGAGTCGATCGCCGAGGAGATCATCAAGAGAGTACGCGGCGAGTAACCGCGCACCGATCCGAGAGCCGGATCCGAGAGCCGGATCCGAGAGCCAGATCCGAGAGCAGGAGCAAGGGAAGAGTCATGGCCAAGGCGAAGTTCGAGCGGAACAAGCCGCACCTCAACATCGGCACGATCGGCCACATCGACCACGGCAAGACCACGCTCACGGCCGCGATCACGAAGGTGCTGTCGGAGTCCGACCCCGAGCACAACACGTTCTCCGCGTTCGACGACATCGACAAGGCGCCGGAGGAGAAGGCTCGCGGCATCACGATCGCCATCACGCACGTCGAGTACGAGACGCCGAACCGCCACTATGCGCACGTCGACTGTCCCGGCCATGCCGACTACATCAAGAACATGATCACCGGTGCCGCGCAGATGGACGGCGCGATCCTCGTGGTCGCCGCCACCGACGGCCCGATGCCCCAGACGCGTGAGCACGTGCTGCTCGCCCGCCAGGTGGGTGTGCCGTCGATCGTCGTCGCGCTCAACAAGGCCGACATGGTCGACGACGAGGAGATCCTCGAGCTCGTGGAGCTCGAGGTGCGCGAGCTGCTCAACCAGTACGAGTTCCCCGGTGACGACACGCCGATCGTGCGGGTGTCGGCGCTGAAGGCGCTCGAGGGCGATGCCGAGTGGGGCTCGAAGATCGTCGAGCTGATGGAAGCGGTCGACACCTACATTCCGGAGCCCCACCGCGCCATCGACCTGCCGTTCCTGATGCCGATCGAGGACGTCTTCTCGATCACCGGTCGCGGCACCGTCGTCACGGGCCGCGTCGAGCGCGGGATGGTGAAGACCGGCGAGGAGATCGAGATCGTCGGCCTCCGTCCCACCACGAAGACCGTCTGCACCGGTGTCGAGATGTTCCGCAAGATCCTCGACGAGGGTCGCGCGGGCGACAACATCGGCGCCCTCCTCCGTGGCACGAAGAAAGAAGAGGTCGAGCGCGGCCAGGTGCTGTCGAAGCCGGGCGCGATCACGCCGCACACCCAGTTCAACGCCCAGGTTTACGTGCTCACGAAGGAAGAAGGTGGGCGGCATACGCCGTTCTTCGCGAACTACCACCCGCAGTTCTACTTCCGCACCACCGACGTCACCGGCAGCATCGCGCTGCAGGAGGGCGTCGAGATGGTGATGCCCGGTGACAACACCGAGATGGTGGTGGAGCTCCAGAAGCCGATCGCCATGGACGAGGGACTGCGCTTCGCCATCCGCGAGGGTGGTCGCACCGTGGGCTCGGGCGTCGTCATCAGCGTCATCAAGTAGGTCAGAGCCAGAGCATTAGCGACGGATCCGAGAGACGAGAGCGATGGCAGATTCCAAGGGTCAGAAGATCCGGATCCGGCTGAAGGCCTACGACCACGAGATCGTCGACCAGTCGACGAAGAAGATCGTGGAGACGGTGGTTCGGACGCAGGCGAAGGTGCGCGGCCCAGTGCCGCTTCCCACCGAGATCCGGCGCTTCTGCGTCGTGCGCTCTCCCCACGTCGACAAGGACTCCCGCGAGCATTTCGAGATGCGGATCCACAAGCGCCTGCTCGACATCGTGGAGCCCACGAGCAAGACGGTCGAATCGCTCCAGCGGCTCGATCTGCCCGCCGGCGTCAGCATCGAGATCAAGATCCAAGCGAGTTAGCGCACCATCAGTCGATCGAGCCTTTCGGAACGACCCAACGCGCGTCCTGGCCGGTGACTTCGGCGATGAGGTCGAAGTCGCGGTCGTAGTGGATCACCGGCAGACCGGCAATCTCCGCGACCGCGGCGATCACGAGGTCAGCGATCTTCACTGCGGTGTGATGGCTTCGTGACACGAGCAGTCCCTGCACTTCCTCGGCGCGCATCCACGTTTCGGCAGTGATCGGAATTTCGGGCAGCTCCCGCAGGTTGTCGAGCGCGATCCGCCAGCGTGCGCGGCTTTGCAAGCCTCGCATCACCTCGAGACGGACGATCGCGCACGTGTGGATGAGACCACCGACAATCGCCGGCGCGACTTGAGTGTCGACTTCGGGGCGTTGGACGCGAGTGAGCACGCTGGTATCGGCGACGACTCGCTCGCTCAGCGCCATCCCGAAGCTCGGAACTCATCGGGGTCGTCGCCGAAGTCGAATACCTCGGGGTCGCGGAGATCCTCGAGCAGCGCGATCCGCCGTCGCAGCGCGATCAGCTCGTCGAGTGCGCGGTCGACCGTGGCCTTGATCGTGGGCGTTCCGGCCAGCTCGCGTGCCTTGGCGAGCTTGTCGTCGTCGATGTCGACGAGGTGCTTCGTCATGTGGCGGAGTATATCCATCGACCGCCTTGTAGGATATACCGATGACCGGTTGGTGCGGCAGACGCCATGCCGGTAGTCTTTCCAGGCTCGCTGATCGGCTCTCCACCAGGCTGATCGGCATCTGACCGGACCAGTTCACCAACTGAAGTCCGTGCAGGCTGCGCTCATGCTCCGGGATTCTGGTTCGCGCAGGACCGCACGGCACAACCGATGACGCTCCGCCGGGACTTGCCGGGCGGAGCGTTCGCGTGAGCGGAAGAGCACGAGAGACAGAGATGGCTGCGAAAGGCATTCTCGGGCGCAAGCTCGGCATGACCCAGATCTGGGACGACCAGAACCGCGTCGTCCCGGTGACGGTGATCGAGGCCGGGCCCTGCAGCGTCGTCCAGCTGAAGACGCCCGAGCGCGACGGCTACGCCGCGGTCCAGCTCGCCTTCGGGGCCACGAAGCAGCAGCGGCTCTCGAAGCCCGAGCTCGGGCACCTGAAGAAAGCCGACGCTCCTGCGTTGCGCCATCTCGCCGAGCTCCGCGTCGACGACCTCTCCGGTTTCGAGGTCGGGCAGGTTCTCGGCGCCGACGTCTTCGAGTCCGGTGAGCGTGTCGACGTCACCGGCATCAGCAAGGGCAAAGGTTTCACCGGCGCGATGCAACGGCACAACTTCAAGGGCCAGGGCGCGAGCCACGGCAATCACAAGAAGCACCGGTCGCCCGGTTCGATCGGCGCGTGCGCAACGCCCGCGCGTGTCTTCAAAGGCATGAAGATGGCCGGGCAGCACGGCAACACGCGCATCACCACGCTGAACCTCGAGGTGGTGGAGGGCGACGCCGAGCGCGGACTGCTGCTCGTCAAGGGCGCGGTCCCCGGACCCACCGGTGGGCTCGTGTTCGTCCGCAACGCGGTGAAGGCGCCCGCGAAGCAGGGCCAGGCGGCCAGTAAATCGGGGAGCGCGGCATGAAGTTCGACGTGAAATTCGCGGCGGGAGGCGGAGCCGGCTCGGTGGACGCCCCCGACGACCTGTTCGGCATCACGCCCAACGTCGCGGTGATGCACCAGGTGGTCACCGCGCAGCTGGCCGCGGCCCGCGCCGGCACGCAGAGCACCAGGACGCGCGCCGAAGTGGCGGGCGGCGGAGCGAAGCCGTGGCGCCAGAAGGGCACCGGTCGTGCGCGGCAGGGCTCGATCCGCTCGCCGCAGTGGAGAGGTGGCGGCGTCGCCCACGGGCCCAAGCCGCGCAGCTACCGGCAGCGCACCCCCAAGAAGATGATCCGGCTCGCCCTCTGTTCGGCGCTGTCCGACCGCGCGGCCGAGGGCAAGGTGCTCGTCGTCGACGACTGGGGAATGAGCGAGCCCCGCACGAAGGACGCGCTCGCAGTGCTCGGCGCGCTCGGTCTCCGGACCAAGGGCGAGCGCGACGATCGCGTGTTGATCGTGCTCGACAACTCAGAGGTTGTGGTGTGGAAGTCGTTCCGCAATCTCGGCGACCGCGTGAGGCTCGTGCTGCCGCGCGAGCTCAACGCCTACGACGTCCTCGTCAGCGACTGGCTGGTCTTCAGTCGCGATTCCTTAGTGACTTCCATCGCGCACTTCGGTCAAGCAGACATCGAGCGGATGGACGAGGAGCAGGCGTGACCGCCAAGAACCCGCGCGACATCCTCATCCGTCCGGTGGTTTCGGAGAAGTCCTACGCCGCGTTCGACGCGAACGTCTACACGTTCGTCGTCGCGCCCGATGCCAACAAGATCGAGATCAAGAACGCAGTCGAGTCGATCTTCGGAGTGCGCGTCACGAACGTGAACACGCTCAATCGCAAGGGCAAGCGCAAGCGGAACCGGCGCACCGGTACCTATGGTCAGCGCGCGTCCAGCAAACGTGCCGTCGTGTGGCTCGCCGCAGGCGATCGCATCGAGATCTTCGGGAGCTGAACACGATGCCAGTTCGCAAACGCAAGCCCACGAGCCCCGGTCGGCGCTTCCAGACCGTCTCCGACTTTGCGGAGATCACGCGCGACCGTCCGGAGAAGTCGCTTACGAAGCCGAAGCCGCGAACGGGTGGTCGGAACTCGTACGGCCGGATGACGTCGCGTCACCGCGGCGGTGGCCACAAGCGCAAGTACCGCGTCATCGACTTCCGTCGCGACAAAGACGGTGTGCCCGCGAAGGTGGCGTCGATCGAGTACGACCCGAACCGCAACGCACGCATCGCGCTCCTCCACTACGTCGACGGCGAGAAGCGATACATCCTCGCCCCGAACGGCTTGGAAGTGGGCGACATGCTGCAGAGCGGCCAGGGCTCGGAGATCCGGCCCGGCAACGCCTTGCCGCTGCGCTACATCCCGGTGGGAACCACCGTGCACAACGTGGAGCTCAAGCCGGGCGCGGGCGGCAAGCTCGGGCGCGGCGCCGGCACCGCCATCCAACTCGTGGCGAAGGAAGGTCTCTTCGCCACCCTGCGGCTCCCGTCCACGGAGATGCGGAGGGTAGCGATCGACTGCCGCGGCACCGTGGGTTCTGTCGGCAACGCCGAAGCCGGTCTCGTGAAGATCGGGAAGGCGGGGCGCAATCGCTGGCGGGGCAAGCGCCCGCACGTGCGCGGCGTCGCGATGAACCCGGTCGACCATCCGCTCGGTGGGGGCGAGGGCAAGAGCTCCGGCGGCCGCCACCCGGTGTCGCCGTGGGGCAAGCCCGAGGGTCGCACCCGCAAGAAGGGCAAGAAATCCGATGAGCTCATTATCCGCCGCCGCCGTGGCCGCGGCGCCCGGAGGTAATCGATGCCGCGCAGCCTGAAGAAGGGGCCCTTCGTCGACGACCATCTCCAGAAGAAGGTCGACGCGATGAACGATTCCGGCGACCGCAAGGTGATCAAGACGTGGTCGCGCCGGTCCACGATCACGCCCGACATGGTCGGTCACACGATCGCGGTCCACGATGGCCGTAAGCACGTGCCCGTGTACCTCACGGAGGCGATGGTCGGGCACAAGCTCGGCGAGTTCGCACCAACGCGTACGTTCCGGTACCACGCCGGCCAAGAGCGATCGAGTCGGCGCTGATGCCCGAGACCATTGCCCGCCTGCGCTACCACCGCGCGTCGCCGTCGAAGATTCGGCAGGTGCTGCGTCTCATCGTCGGTGAGGACGCGAACGAAGCGCGCGAGATCCTGCGGTTTTGCGAGCGCGGACCTTCCGAGCCGGTGATGAAGCTGCTGGACTCGGCGATCGCGAACGCCGAGCACAACGACAACGTGCCCGAAGACGAACTCTTCGTCGTGCGAGCGTTCGCCGACGAGGGACCCACGCTCAAGCGCGGTCGTCCGCGAGCGCGTGGCCGCTACGGCCCGATCAAGAAGCGCACGAGCCACATCACGATCGTCGTGGCCCGTTACGACGACGACGAGCTCGAGCGACGCCGCCAGCGCGAGGCCGCGGTGCCAGCCCCCTCACGTGTCAGCCGCCGTCGACGGGTCGCCGAGAGCCGGCGCCGCCCCCCCCGAGCCGAAGCCGGGGATCACGATCACGACGACCACGACGACGAGCCGGAGGAAGCGTCGGTCGAGGAGGTCGACCAGACCGAAGACGAAACCTCCGAATCGGAGGGGGACAAGTGATGGGACAGCCAAGATAATGGGACAGCCAAGATAATGGGACAGAAGGTCAATCCGTACGGGTTCCGGCTCGGAATCACCACCGACTGGAAATCGCGATGGTTCGCCGAGGATGCCGAGTACCGCGACCAGCTCATCGAGGACTGGAAGATCCGCGACTACCTGCTGAGCCAGCTCGAGCGCGCCGCGGTGGGTCGGGTCGAGATCGAGCGGACGCGTGACCGTCTGCGCGTCGACGTATACACCGCGCGCCCCGGCATCGTGATCGGGCGGCGCGGCGCCGAGGCCGACCGTCTGCGTGCCGGGCTGCTGAAGATCACCGGCAACCCGAAGATCCACTTCAACATCCAGGAGATCGCCAAGCCCGAGCTCGACGCCACGCTGATCGCGCAAGGTGTCGCCGACCAGCTCACCGGGCGCGTCTCGTTCCGGCGCGCGATGAAGCGCGCGCTGCAGACTGCGATGAAGGCCGGTGCCCAGGGGATCCGCGTGCAGTGCAGCGGTCGCCTCGGTGGCGCCGAGATGTCGCGCCGAGAGTCGTACCGGGAGGGCCGCGTGCCGCTCCACACGCTCCGCGCCGACATCGACTACGGCGGGGCGGAGGCGAAGACGACGTTCGGCCGGATCGGCGTGAAGGTCTGGATCTACAAGGGCGAGATCCTGCCCTACAAATCTGCCGCCGAGGACAAGATCCGCAAGGAGGCCGCGATGGCGGTCGGCGACACGTCGGGCCAGGGTCCGACGCGCCGCGTGGTGAGTGCGGGCGGTGGGCGTCGCCGACCGGCCGCGGAAGCGAACCAGATCGACGGCGAGACCGACGACCTCACAGAACAGGCCAGCCCGCTCGTGAAGGAAGCCGACCCCGAACTCGAGCGACTCCTCGCTGAAGAAGAAGAGATCGAGCGCCGTACCCGCCAGCACCACGAGGCGCCGAAGTTCCACGGAGACGAAGACTGAGCGTCGCGAGGCGGGTATCCCGCCGAGCAGCGAAGGCGGCCGAGCGGCCCGGCGGCGAAGCCGCCAAGAGCGGAAGGAGGACTAGCCCATGTTGATGCCGCGGAAGGTCCGTCACCGCAAGACGCAGCGCGGGCGCATGTCCGGCGTTGCGAAGGGTGGTACGCGGGTCACCTTCGGCGACTACGGGATTCAGGCGCTCGAGCCGGGCTGGATCACGAACCGTCAGATCGAAGCAGCCCGTATCGCGATGACTCGATACATCCGCCGTGGCGGGAAGGTGTGGATCAACATCTTCCCCGACAAGCCCGTCACCCAGAAGCCCGCCGAGACGCGCATGGGGTCGGGGAAGGGCAACCCCGAGCATTGGGTCGCGGTGGTGAAGCCGGGCCGCGTGATGTTCGAGCTGTCGGGCGTGCCCGAGCCCACTGCGCGCGAGGCCATGCGCCTCGCCATGCACAAGCTGCCGATCAAGTCGCGCTTCGTCGTGCGTCAGGACGAGACATGACGTCCCCCAAAGAGCTGCGCGAGCTGAACGACACCGAGTTGGAGTACCGGCTGGGAGAGACGAAGGAAGAGTTGTTCAACCTGCGTTTCCAGAACGCCACCGGCCAGCTCGACAACATCGCGCGCCTTCCCCAGGTACGCCGAGAGATTGCCCGCATCGAGACGCTGCTGCGCGAGCGCGAGATCGCCGCTGCCGAGCAGCACGCCAGTCGAGCAGGTCAGTAGAGGAGTTGGCGGTGGCCGAGGAAGCGCCGAAACGAACGTCACAACGCAAGGTCCGTGAGGGCATCGTTGTGTCGACGAAGATGGACAAGACGGTGGTCGTCGCGGTCATCGATCGCGTGCGCCACCGGCGCTACGGCAAGACGATGCAGCGCACGAGCCACCTGTACGCGCACGACGAGGCGAACGACGCGCACGAGGGCGACCGCGTCCGCCTTGCGGAGACACGCCCGATGTCGCGGTTGAAGCGCTGGCGCGTCGTGGAAGTACTGGAGAGAGCACGATGAGTCTGCGCGACGCGGCAACCGAAGCGAGCGAACGGCCGCGAGCCGCGAATCCCGGCTCGCAGAGAGCGAGCGAGTAGTCAGGTGATTCAGCAGGAAAGTCGCCTTCGGGTGGCTGATAACTCGGGTGCGCGCGAAGTCCTCTGCATCAAGGTGCTCGGGGGCACGCGGCGTCGTTACGCGAGCATCGGTGACATCTTCGTCGCCACGGTCAAGGAAGCCGTTCCCGGCGCGGCCGTGAAGAAGGGTGATGTCGTGAAGTGCGTCGTGGTGCGCACCAAGAAGGAGAAGCGCCGTCCCGACGGGAGCTACATCCGGTTCGACGAGAACGCGGCCGTGCTCATCAACGAGCAGATGCAGCCGCGGGGCACGCGCATCTTCGGTCCGGTCGGCCGTGAGCTGCGTGACCGCAGGTTTATGCGCATCGTGTCGTTGGCACCGGAGGTGCTCTGATGAAGATGCGGCTGAAGAAGGGCGACCGGGTCCAGGTGATCCAGGGCAAGGACATCGGCAAGACCGGTGAGGTTGCGCACGTGTATCCCGAGCGCAACATGGTGGTCGTCGAGAGTGCCGAGCTGATCAACGTCGCGAAGAAGCACCAGAAGCCCACTCGGGCCACGATGCAGGGCGGGATCCAGGACAAGGCGATGCCGATCCACGTGTCGAACCTGATGATCGTCTGCGGTAAGGACGGCCCGGTGAAGGTGGGCTACCGCACGGGGGCCAACGGCAAGAAGGTTCGGGTGTGCCGCAAGTGTGGAGCGGAGCTGTGACGCAGGCAGAGGCGCGTCCGCGCCCGCGACTCAAGGAGCGCTACCTCACGGAGTTGCGGCCCGCGCTCCAGCAGGAGCTGGCGCTCGGCAACGTGATGCAGGTGCCGCGCCTCGAGAAGATCGTGCTCAACTGCGGCGTCGGGCGGGCCACGCAGACGCAGTCGTTGCTCGACGGCGCGGTCACCGATCTCGGTGTGATCACCGGGCAGAAGCCGCAGGTCACGCGCGCGCGCAAGTCGATTGCCGGCTTCAAGCTCCGCGAAGGCAACGCCATCGGCGCGAAGGTCACGTTGCGCGGCGATCGCATGTGGGAGTTCTACGACCGCCTCGTCAGCGTCGCGATCCCCCGGATCCGCGACTTCCGCGGCATGAATCCGATCGCCTTCGACGGTCGGGGGAACTACACGTTCGGGGTCACCGAGCAGCTGATCTTCCCCGAGATCGACTACGACAAGATCGACTCTGTCCGCGGGATGGACATCACGATCGTCACGACCGCCGCCACCGACGACGAAGGCCGGGCTCTGTTGGGAGCCCTCGGCTTCCCCTTCCGCCGCGAGGAGTCTCAGACATGAGCCACGAAGAGGACAAGACGTGACAACGACGCGGCGACCGGAGCGAGCGGGAGCGAGCAGAGGAAGCTCGCCAGCGAGCGAACGACCGCGAGCCGGGTACCCCGGCTCGCAGAGAGCGAGCGAATAACGATGGCAAAAAAGGCACTCGTGCAGAAGCAGCAGCGGAAGCCGAAGTTCAAGGTGCGCGCGTATACGCGCTGCCGCCGATGCGGGCGCGCGCGCTCCGTGTACCAGCGCTTCGGGCTCTGCCGCGTCTGCTTGCGCGAGATGGTGCATGCCGGCGAGGTGCCCGGCGTGACGAAGGCGTCGTGGTGATGCAGCGATGATGACCGACCCCATCGCCGACATGCTCACGCGCATCCGGAACGCCAACACCGCGTTCCACGACGACGTCGTGATGCCGTCCTCGAAGCTCAAGGAAGCGCTCGCGCGGATCCTCGAGCGCGAGGGGTACATCACCGGCTTCGGAGTGGAGAAGGACACGACGCGGCCGGGCCGGCAACTCAAGATTCTGATGAAGTACACGCCGGATCGGAAGCGCACCATCTCGGGCCTGCGGCGCATCTCGAAGCCGGGGCTGCGTGTCTACTCGAAGGCCGAGACCGTGCCGCGCGTTCTCGGCGGCATGGGCATCTCGATCCTGTCGACCAATCAGGGACTCATGACCGACCGCGAGGCGCGGGAGCGCCGCGTGGGCGGCGAGATCCTTTGTCAGGTGTGGTGACGAGATGTCGCGTGTCGGCAAGATGCCCATTCCGGTTCCGAGCGGCGTCGAGGTCACGATCGACGGCGGTCACGTCACGGTGAAGGGGCCGAAGGGAACGCTCGAGCACGACGCGCCCGAGACGATCACGATCTCGCGCGAAGGCGACGAGCTGATCGTGGCGCGCCCCGACGACGAGCGCGAGAACCGTGCGCTTCACGGGCTCACGCGTTCGTTGGTCGCGAACATGGTCATTGGTGTGTCGGAAGGTTTTGTGCGCGAGCTCGAGATCGTGGGTGTGGGCTACCGGGCAGCGGCGGCAGGACCGCAGCGGCTCGAGATCCAGGTCGGCTACTCGCATCCGGTGCACGTGGACGCGCCGGCAGGAATCGAGTTCGAGGTGCCCGCGCCCACCCGCATCACGGTGCGCGGCTTCGACAAGCAGCTCGTGGGTCAGGTTGCCGCCGACATCCGCAAGATCCGCAAGCCCGAGCCCTACAAGGGCAAGGGCATCCGCTACGCCAACGAGCACGTGCTGCGTAAAGCCGGCAAGTCGGCGAAGTAGCCAAACGCCTGAGTTCTTGGGACGAGGAAGATCACGATGCACAACCGACAGGTCGCACGAGAACGCCGGCACCGGCGTGTACGCAAGAAGGTAAGCGGCACGCCCGAGCGTCCGAGGCTCGCGGTGTTCCGTTCGAACAAGCATGTGTACGCGCAAGTCATCGACGACGTGCACGGTCGCACGCTCGCGGCCGCGTCCACGAAGGAGAAGGGGTTCACCGGCGCGACCTCCACGGTCGAAGCGGCGAAGCAGGTCGGAAAGCTCGTGGGGGAACGCGCGAAGGCTGCCGGCATCGACACCGTCGTGCTCGATCGCGGCGGCTTCAAGTACCACGGTCGGGTTGCGGGTGTCGCCGACGCCGTGCGCGAAGCCGGACTCGAGGTCTAGAAGAGAAGAGAAGAGGAAGAGGCTGCAATGGCCGACGGTCAACTCG
>JBBDHW010000053.1:20150-58728 GCA_040880805.1 Acidimicrobiia bacterium
CGGCGCAGGTACCCTGCGCCGCAGCGAGCCGTGGCCAAGCGGCCCGGCCCGAAGGGCCAAGAGCGGAGAGTGGGAAGGGAATTCGGATGGCCGACGGTCAACTCGAAGAGCGCGTAATCGCGATCAACCGCGTCGCCAAGGTCGTGAAGGGCGGGCGGCGGTTCTCCTTCACCGCGCTCGTCGTCGTCGGCGACGGCGTGGGCAACGTCGGCCTCGGCTACGGGAAGGCGAAGGAAGTGCCGGCCGCGATCCAAAAGGGCATGGAGGAGGCGCGCAAGAACCTCTTCGCCGTTCCGCTCGCGGGCGACACGATCACCCACCAGATCATCGGCGAGCACGATGCTGCCCGCGTTCTACTCAAGCCGGCGGCACCCGGTACGGGCGTCATAGCCGGCGGCGCGGCGCGTGCCATCCTCGAGGCCGCGGGCGTGCAGGATGTTCTGGCCAAGTCGCTCGGCTCGTCGAATGCGATCAACGTGTCCCGGGCCACGATCAACGGCTTGCGCGAGCTCCGTCGGCCCGACGAGATCGCGAAGCTCCGCGGAAAGTCGCCCGAGGAAGTCAGCACCAAGGGCATGCTGCGGGCCTACAACGAGCGCAACGCACGCAAGGTCGAGCCCACGGAGGTGGCGTGACCATGACGTCACTCCGCATCACGCAAGTCCGTTCGTCGATCGGTACCAAGCCGAAGCAGCGCGGTACGTTGCGCGCGCTCGGACTGCGCCGGATCAACCACACGGTCGAGCACCCCGACGGACCCGTTGTGCGCGGCATGCTCGCTCGGGTTCCCCACCTCGTACGCGTGGAAGAGGTCTCATGATGGCCGCGCAGCGAACGGAGCGGATGGAGCGAGCGTCAGCGAGCGGAAGTAGCGGAGTGGGAGCGAAGCAATCATGAAGGTTCACGATCTGAAGCCGCCGCCCGGCGCGAAGAAAGCGCGGCGGCGGGTCGGGCGCGGGATCGCCGGCAAGGGCGGGAAGACCGCCGGCCGCGGCATGAAGGGAACGGGCGCGCGCAACAGCGTGTCGCCGCGCTTCGAGGGTGGTCAGACGCCGATCCACCGGCGCACGCCGAAGGCCAAGGGCTTCCGGAACCCGTTCCGCGTCGAGTACGTCGTCGTGAACCTCGACACGCTCGAGGCGCTCGACCTCGGCACCGACATCGACCCGGGCGTGTTGCGCGCTCACGGGCTCGTCGCCAAGCGCGGCCTGGTCAAGATCCTCGGCCGGGGCGAGCTCACGCGGGCGCTGACGGTCCGCGCCCACGCCTTCTCGCAAGGTGCGATCCGGGCCATCGAGGCCGCCGGCGGACGGGTCGAGACGATCCCGGCGCCGTGGGGTGACCGACGCCCACCGGCTCGCGGAAACGCGTTGAGCAACCGATAAGCTGCGGTACCCGTTTCGGAGAGGAGGTCGCGCCCCGATGTTGTCCCGGCTGCGGAACATGTTCCGGGTGCCCGACCTGCGCAACAAGATCCTCTTCACGATCTTGATGATCGCGGTCTACCGCCTCGGCGCTCACCTCCCGGTTCCGTACGTCAACTTCGACGCGATCAAGGACCTCCAGGACCAGGCGAACAACAGCGGAGTGGTCGGCTTCCTCGACCTCTTCTCGGGTGGCGCGATCACGAACGTCGCCATCTTCTTCCTCGGGATCATGCCGTACATCACGGCATCGATCATCATGCAGTTGCTGCAGGTCGTGATCCCCAAGCTCGAGCAGTGGCAACAGGAAGGCCAGGTCGGACAGAAGAAGATCACCCAGTGGACCCGCTACGTCACCATCGGCCTCGCCCTCATCCAGTCCACCGGGTTCGTGTTCGCGCTGCATCAGGGCAAGGGCGGGCTGCTGGGCTTCGCCGGCTTCCAGGGCACCGACATGATCCCCAACTTCGACGCCGCCCGTGCCGCGTTGATCGTGCTCACGTGGACGGCCGGTACCGCCGTTGTCATGTGGCTCGCCGAGCTCATCACCCAGCGTGGCATCGGGAACGGCATGTCGATCCTGATCTTCGCTTCGGTCGTGTCGAGGCTGCCGGCGCAGGGCTCGGCCATCTACACCGAGGGCAGCAAGGCCCAGTTCTTCACGATCCTCGCGATCGGCGTCGCCATGATCGTGGGCATCGTGTTCGTCGAGTCGGGCCAGCGCCGAATACCCGTGCAGTTCGCCAAACGTGTGGTGGGTCGCCGCATGTACGGCGGCCAGAGCACCTACATACCGCTGAAGGTCAACCAGTCGGGGGTGATCCCGGTGATCTTCGCGAGCTCGATCCTCGCGTTCCCCGCGCTGATCGCCTCCGCGCTCGGCAACAACGCGGTCGGTGTCCAGCAGTGGGTCAACGACAACCTGGTGAACAACCAAGGCTGGTGGTACATCGGCTTTTACACGCTTCTGATCATCTTCTTCGCGTACTTCTACACCGCGATCGCGTTCAACCCGCAGCAGCAGGCCGACATCATCCGCAAGCAGGGTGGCTTCATCCCGGGTATCCGCCCCGGTCCACAGACCGAGCGCTACCTCGCCAAGGTGCTGAACCGCATTACTTTGCCGGGATCGCTCTTTCTCGCCACCATCGCGATCACACCACTCCTCGTGTTCGCGTTCTGGGACATCCGTCAGTTCCCCTTCGGCGGTACGGCATTGCTGATCACCGTCGGCGTCGCGCTGGAAACGATGAAGCAGATCGACAGCCAACTCATGATGCGGAACTACGAAGGGTTCCTGGCCTGACCTCATGAGCACGCACGGCCCCCGCCTCGTGCTGCTCGGCAAACAAGCAGCCGGCAAGGGCACCCAAGCCGCGCGCCTCGCCGAGCACTACGCCGTCGAGCACCTCTCAACCGGCGAGCTGTTTCGCGCCTCGGCGGCGGCGGGCACCGCGGCTGGCCTCGAAGCGAAGCGCTTCATGGATGCGGGCGAGCTCGTGCCCGACGAGACCGTCATCAAGGTGGTCGACGAGCGCTTCACGGGCGACTTCCTCGACCGCGGCTTCATCCTCGACGGTTTCCCGCGCACGCCGCCCCAGGCCGAGGAGCTCGAGATCGTACTCGTTGGGCACCCGCTCGACGTCGTGCTGAGCCTCGAGGTACCAACCGAGATCGTGCTCGATCGCATTGCCGGCCGCAGGGTGTGCGAGAACTGTGGCGCCAACTACCACGTGAACATGCCACCCGCGGAGAACTGGACGTGCGACGTCTGCGGCGGCCGAGTCGTGCAGCGAGACGACGACACCGAAGAAGCCGTGCAGCGGCGGCTCGAGATCTACGAGCTCGAGACGGTGCCGATCATCGATTTCTACGACCGGCTCGGCAAGCTGGTCGTGGTCGACGCCGTCGGCGAAGGCGACGATGTGTTCGAGCGGTTGGTGAAGGAGATCGACCAGCGCTTCGACCTCACCACACGGTGATCACGCGCAAGAGCCGCGAGCAGATCGCCCTGATGCGGCGAGCGGGCAAGGTGGTTTCCGAGATGCACGAGGTGTGCATCCGCGCCGCCAAGCCGGGCGCCACCACCCTCGACGTCGACCGCGTTGCCCGTGACGTGATCGAGCGCCGCGGAGCCGTGTCGAACTTCCTCGGGTATCACGGATTCCCCGCCGTGGTGTGCACGTCGCCCAACGACGTGATCGTGCACGGGATCCCGAGCGACACCGTCGTGCTCGAGGAGGGCGACATCCTCTCGCTCGACTGCGGGGCGATCGTCGAGGGTTGGCACGCCGACGCGGCCGTCACCATCCCGGTGGGCGAGGTCGACGACGAGTCGAAGCGGCTCATCCAGGTCACACGCGACTCGCTCGAGGCCGCGATCGACCAGGTGGCCGCAGGCAAGCAGTTGGGCGATGTCGGCGCCGCAGTCGAGGGGAAGGCGGAGGCGGCGGGGTTCACCGTGGTGCGCGAGTACGTCGGCCACGGGATCGGCACCGCCATGCACGAAGATCCGCAGGTCCCCAACTACGGGCCCGCCGGGCGCGGGATGCGGCTCAAGGAGGGGCACGTGCTGGCCATCGAACCCATGGTGAACGCGGGCGGTCCCGAGACCGAGGTCCTCGACGACGGCTGGACCGTCGTCACCCGCGACGGCCGCAGGTCCGCGCACTTCGAGCACACCATCGCCGTCACCGACCACGGCCCCGAGGTGCTGACGCTGCCCTGGTGATGGGCCTGGCTCTCCTCGGGCCGCGCCGGTGCCAGCAACGGACGATCCCGAACCGCACCCTTCATCCGGCCGAGCCCCTGCGACTTTCCGCCTTCGGCGAAAAGTCGGCTCTCCGAGCCGGGTCTCGTCCGGCGGGTGCATCATTCGGAATCACCGAAGCTGCCACCGACGCTCGACTCTTTGCTGATCACGCAGCGTCAGGGCAGCGCAAGGACGGTGCGGAGCGCGTCGTCGATGCTCCAACGCTCCTCGTGGGACACGTGCGTGACGCGCCGTCCGAGGCGGGTCGTGTTGACGGCGCCCGTCTGTTCGACGAGCACGCGTGTGCGAGTACCCCGAACGTCGATCTCCGGGCGCCAGGACGCGGCCCGGGCGGAGATCGATGTCGGAGCGATCAGCACGGTCGACAACGCCGTGAGTTCGTCGGCCTGAACGACGACGCCGTACCGCCGGCCGCGTTGCTCGTGACCGGTTCCGGGTCGAAGCTGCAACTCGTAGACATCACCACGGGTCACGCAGATCCTCCATGACGGTCGCGACGTGTGCGATCTCGCGCCGGTCGTCGGCGTCGGCAGCAACGGCGGCAACCTCGTCGCGTAGCGCCTCAGCGCGTTGACGCCGTTCGGCCGTTTCGATCAATGCGGCGCGGATGGCCTGACTCCTGCTGAGCCCCGACGCCTCGAGACGGGCCAGCGCGCGCAGTGCGTCGTCGTCGAGCCGGACGGAGACTGCCTTTGCCACCATGCGAATGTATCACGTTCTGTATGACGATGCGGCGCAGACCTGCACATGCTAAGGTCTGCATATGTTGAACCATCGGCTGCAGGTTCTGATCGACGACGAGCGGTACGAGCGCCTGAAGCGCGAGTCCGAGGCAACCGGCGTGCCTGTCGGCGAGATCGTCCGCCGCGCGATCGACCGAGAGCTGCCGGTCACCGCCAACGAGCGGAGCGCGGCGATTCAGCGTCTGCTGGCGGCGGAGCCGATTCCGGTTCCCGACGATCCTGCCGACCTCAAAGCGGAGATCCTCGCCGCCAGGAGCAAGCTGTAGCACCGGGCCGGATGCTCCTCCTCGACACGAACGTCTTGGCGTACGCGGTCGGGCGCGACCACCCCCTTCGTCAGCCCGCGCAAGCCCTCCTCCGCGCGGCAGATGACGGGCGAGTCGCGATCACGACGACGCCCGACGTCATCCAGGAGTTCACGCACGTCTACTCGCTGACCAGACCTCGGGACGAGACGGCTGAGCGAGCGCTCGATTTCGCGCGTGCGTGCAGTCCGCTGATCACCTCCCGTGAGAGCGACGTGTTGGGCGCGATCGAGCTCTTCAGGCGACACGTGCGAATCGATGCGTTCGATTGCCTCCTGGCTGCGACCGCACTGCGTGAGAATGTCGACGGCCTCGTCTCTGCTGATAGGGCATTCGCGGCGATAGCGGACCTTCGGTGGATCGATCTCGCCGATCTCGATGTCGAGGAGCTGACCGGGCGGTAAGAACCGGCGGCGTCGCGACATGTTGGGGCTGAGCGCGGATGGCACCGCGCTGCTCCGCTACCGGCCGGCGTCCTGACCGGTCTGTCCGAATCGTCTGATTGCTGGAAACGGGGGCGGTCGAGTATCCTTGCCGGTCGACTCCCGGTGGGTTCGCGCGTCTTGTTCCGGCGCGCCAGACGTGAGGTAGGTGGCGGCTATCGCCAAGCCCAAAGACGACACGATCCTGGTCGAGGGAACGGTGGTCGAGCCGTTGCCCAACGCCATGTTCCGTGTGGAACTCGAGAACGGGCACAAGGTGCTCGCTCACATCTCGGGCAAGATGCGGATGCACTACATCCGGATCCTGCCCGGCGATCGGGTTCAGGTGGAGCTCACCCCCTACGACCTCAGCCGCGGTCGTATCACCTACCGCTACAAGTAGACGAGCGAAGTAGAACGAGCAGGCAATGAAGGTCCGGCCGTCGGTCAAGAAGATGTGCGAGAAGTGCAAGGTGATCCGCCGCCACGGTGTCGTGCGGGTCATCTGCGTCAACCCGCGCCACAAGCAGCGTCAGGGATAGGTAGAGGAGAGGTTTCCGTTGGCTCGTATCGCAGGTGTCGACATTCCACGCGAGAAGCGGCTCGAGATCTCGCTCACGTACATCTTCGGTGTCGGGCGCACCACCTCGCATCAGGTCTGTGACGGCGCGAACATCTCGCGGAACACCCGTGTGCGTGACCTCACCGACGAAGAGGTGGCGCAACTCCGCACCTACGTCGACTCGAACCTCAAGGTCGAGGGCGACCTGCGGCGCGAGATCGCCGCCAACATCAAGCGCAAGGTCGAGATCGGCAGCTACGCGGGCATCCGCCATCGGCGCGGTCTCCCGGTGCACGGCCAGCGGACGCGCACCAATGCGCGCACCCGCAAGGGCCCGAAGAAGACAGTCGCCGGCAGGAAGAAAGCACGGAAGTAACGAGAGAGAGCGAGCGAGTGGTATGGCAAAGCCGGCAGCGGGTGGAAGACGCCCGAAGAGGCGCGAGCGCAAGAACGTCGCGTACGGAACGGCGCACATCAAGTCGTCGTTCAACAACACGATCATCACGTTCACCGACCAGCAGGGCAACACCATCGCCTGGGCGTCGGCGGGCAACGTGGGATTCAAGGGCTCTCGGAAGTCCACGCCGTTCGCCGCGCAGCTCGCGGCCGAGACCGCGGCGCGCCGCGCGATGGAGCACGGGATGCGCCGCGTCGACGTCGTGGTGAAGGGCCCAGGCTCCGGACGTGAGACTGCCATCCGCACCATCCAGAACACCGGCATCGAAGTGGTCGGCATCAAGGACGTCACGCCGATCCCGCACAACGGGTGCCGTCCTCCAAAACGGCGGAGGGTCTGACGATGGCGCGGTACACGGGAGCCGTCTGCAAGCTCTGCCGCCGCGAGCGGATGAAGCTGTTCCTCAAGGGCGCGAAGTGCGACACGATGCGCTGCCCGGTGGAACGCAAGCCGTACCCGCCGGGTCAGCACGGCCGCGGCCGCATCCGCGAGAGCGAGTACCTTCTCCAGCTTCGTGAGAAGCAGAAGGCGCGCCGCATCTATGGCGTGTTGGAGAAGCAGTTCCGCAACATGTACGCCGAGGCGGCGCGCGAGCGCGGCATCACTGGTGAGACCCTGCTGCGGATGCTCGAGCTGCGGCTCGACAACGTGGTGTTCCGCACCGGGTTCGCCGCGAGCCGCAGCCAGGCCCGTCAGTGGGTCCGCCACGGGCATGTGAACGTGAACGGCAAGCGGGTCACGATCCCGTCCTACGAAGTCCGCAAGGGCGACGTGATCGAGATGGCGCCGAAGGCGCAGAAGATGATCGTGCTCCGGCACAACCTCGACACGATCGACCGTGCCGTACCGCTGTGGCTCGAGGCCGAGCCGTCGAACCACAAGGCCACCGTTCGCGACCTGCCGATGCGCGGGCAGATCGACGTGCCCGTGCGCGAACAGCTCATCGTCGAGCTCTACTCCAAGTAAGTCCCCCGGCACGGTCGCCAGGCGGCGACCAGATCACGATCAGATCAGAGGCGATGCACCATGCTCATCATCCAACGTCCGCAAGTCGAGGCCGGCGAGCCGGAGGGCAACCTCCAGCAGTTCACCATCAGCCCGCTCGAGCCGGGCTTCGGCCACACGGTCGGGAACAGCTTGCGCCGCACGCTCCTCTCGTCGATCCCGGGTGCCGCCGTCACACAGGTGCGCTTCGACGAGGCACTCCACGAGTTCTACGTCATCCCCGGTGTGAAGGAAGACGTCACCGACCTCATCCTGAACATCAAGGATCTGGTGCTGCGTTGCTCGTCGGAGGAGCCCGTCACGCTGCGCCTCGACGCGCGCGGCCCCGGTGACGTCACCGCGGGCGACATCCAGACCACCGCCGACGTCGAGGTGCTCAACCCCGAGCTCCATCTCGCAACCGTCAACGCCAAGGGCCGGCTCGCAATCGACCTCACCGTCGAGCAGGGTCGCGGCTACCTGTCGGCCGAGCGCAACCCCAAGCGCACGTCCACGATCGGGCTCATCCCCGTCGACGCGATCTTCTCCCCTGTGCGGCGGGTCGCGTTCTCGGTGGAACCCACGCGTGTCGAGCAGGCCACCAACTACGACAAGCTCACACTCGAGATCGAGACCGACGGTTCGATCTCGCCGCGCGACGCGCTCGCCTCGGCGGGCGACACGCTGCGCAACCTCGTGGCACTGGTTGCCGATCTCACCGACGATCCGCGCGGGCTCGAGCTCGGAGAGGTTGCACCGTCGACCGTTTCGCCCGACCTCGACCTTCCGATCGAGGAGCTCGAGCTGTCCGAGCGGCCGCGCAACTGCCTCAAGCGGGCGCGGGTCGACACCATCGGCCAACTCGTGCAGAAGACCGAGGACGATCTCCTCGCGATCACGAACTTCGGTTCGAAGTCGCTCGACGAGGTCATGCAGAAGCTCGACGAGCGCGGTCTTTCGCTGCGGGTCAAGGAGTAGACGATGCCGACACCGACGAAGGGCCCGCGGTTCGGGCGCGACCCCGCCCATCAGCGGTTGATCATGGCGAACCTGGCCGCGCACCTGTTCGAGGCCGGCCACATCGTCACCACGGTTCCCCGCGCGAAGGCGCTGCGTCCGTACGCCGAGCACCTCATCACCAAGGCCAAGCGCGGTGGTGTCCATCAACGCCGCCAGGTGATCGCGCGGATCCACGACCACAACGTCACGCACAAGCTCTTCGCCGAGATCGCGCCGCGCTATGCCGACCGGAGCGGCGGCTACCTGCGCATCCTCAAGCTGGGTCCGCGCCCCGGCGACAACGCGCCCATGGCGCGTATCGAACTGGTGTGAGCCAGCTCTCACTCGGCGAGCCGTCAACTCCCCCGAGTGAGTCGCGAACGCTCAAGCTCGTCGTCGCCTACGACGGTACGGACTTCCATGGGTTCGCCGCGCAGCGCGACGTGCGCACGGTCGAGGGGGTGCTCGCCGAGGCGTTGGGACGCACGCTCCGCGGGCCGGTCGAACTCGCGTGTGCCGGGCGCACCGATGCGGGAGTGCACGCCTGGGGTCAGGTGGTGAGCTGCGCGGTCGCGGCCGACACCGATCCGCTCGTCGTGTTGCGCTCGGTGAACTCGCAGCTCGGGCCGGAGGTCGTCCTGCGCAGCGCCGAGCTCGTCGATGGCGCGTTCGATGCCCGGAACTCCGCGGAGTGGCGGGCGTACCGCTACACGATCGTGAACCGTGACACACCCGACCCGTTCCGCGCGCGACATGCGTGGTGGATCCACGAGGCACTCGATCTGTCGAGAATGCGGCTCGCGGCCGGTCCGTTCCTCGGCGAGCACGACTTCTCGAGTTTCTGCCGTAAGGGCCCGGTCGGATCGACGACGGTGCGCCGAGTGCTGGCGTCGGATTGGCACGACGAGGGCGACGGCGTGCTCGTCTACGAGGTCCGCGCCACCGCCTTCTGCTGGCAAATGGTGCGATCGATCGTCGGCACGCTCGTCGACGTCGGGATCGGCAAGATCCGGCCGGGCGAGATCTTGGGGATCCTGCGGGCGCGCGACCGTGCCGTCGCCGGTCGGCTCGCGCCGCCAAACGGGCTGTGCCTGTGGGAAGTGGGCTACCGCGCTGGGTAGCGTGACGTCGTGACGACGGCGGCTCCCGACGCGAAGCGGCTCGAGCGCATCCAGGACATGTATGCCGACGAGCTTGCCGGCGGCACGCTGTTCCGGGGCCTCGCCGAGTACGCCGACGAACAGCGGCGCAGCGTGTTTCTCCAGCTCGCCGAGGCCGAGGAGCGCCACGCCGAGCACTGGTCTCGTCTCCTGCGCGAAGCCGGAGTGGAGCCACGACGCCCGCGCGTGCCGTTCCGCGTCAAGGCGCTGTGCTTCCTCGCGCGTCATCTCGGCACGGAAGCCGTCCTTCCACTGATGCTGCGCACCGAAGCTGCCGAAGCCAACCGCTATCGCGACGAGGCCGAGGCAACCGACACGATGGCGCAGCAGGAGGCCGCGGCCGGCCGCACGATCGCGGCGATGCAGGGGATTCCTACGGGCGGACGCATCGCTCGTTCCGAAGGGCGCCACCGCGCGGGCATCGGTGGCGCGTTGCGGGCGACCGTGTTCGGCGCCAACGACGGCCTGGTTTCGAACTTCTCGCTCGTGATGGGGGTCGCGGGCGGCACGAGCAGCAACAGCTTCGTGGTGCTCGCGGGCGTCGCCGGCCTCGTCGCGGGCGCGTTCTCGATGGCGTCGGGGGAATGGATCTCCATCCGCTCGCAGCGTGAGCTCTATGAGAACGAGCTACGCATCGAGCAAGAAGAGCTCCGCGCGTTCCCCGAGGAGGAACGAGAGGAACTCGAGCTCATCTACCAGGCGAAGGGCATCGCACCCGAAGCCGCGCGGGCTCTCGTCGACAACATCATGCGGCGATCCGATGTCGCGCTCGACACCCTGGCGCGTGAGGAGCTCGGACTCGACCCCAGCAAGCTCGGTTCGCCGTGGGTCGCGGCGGTGTCGTCGTTCCTCGCGTTCGGGGTCGGCGCGGCGATACCCGTCGTCCCGTTCCTGATCGGGAGCGGTACCGCGGCCACGGTCACAGCCGCGATCGTGTCGGTGGTCGCGCTGTTCGGCGCCGGCGCGGCAACGTCGATCTTCACGGGCCGTCACGCCGGCCGGTCGGGCTTGCGCATGGCCGCCATCGGCGCCGTCGTCGCGACGGTCACGTTCTTCATCGGCAAGGCCGTCGGCACGAGCCTGTAGTCCGCGTGTCGTAGCCTGCGAGTGCGGATCAGCGCTTCGAGAGCGGGTGAGGAGGCGCACGGTGAACTGTCAGCGATGCGGAAGCGCGATGAGCGCCGACGCGCGGTTCTGCCCGTCGTGCGGTGCCGCGGCACCGGAGACCGCGCCTGGCGCCACCGCGCCTTTGGCACCGCCGCCGCCCCCACTGCTGCCGCTGCCGCCGCCCCCGCCGGGCATGAGCGCGCCGCCCCCGCCATCTCCACCGCCATCTCCACCCCCGGTGGTGCAGAGCTACCCGCCGCCGGCCTACGGGTATGTCCAGCCGACCAAGACCAACGGCATGGCGATCGCGTCCATGGTGCTCGGGATCCTCTGGATCTATTGGATCGGCTCGATCCTCGCGTTGATCTTCGGGTACATCGCAAAGAGCCAGATCGACCAGTCAGGAGGCACGCAGACCGGTCGCGGGATGGCGATCGCCGGCATCGTGCTCGGTTGGGTCGGCGTCGGCCTCCTCGTCATTGTGATCGTCGTGGCGGCCGCACGGCGAACTGAGGCAGATCGCGCGCGGTCGAGGGCTATCCCTCGATGCCCTCACCGAGGTAGAGGAACCCGTATCCCTCGTCGCGGAAGGGGATGCCCGCGTCGCGCAACACCATGTCCCAGTCGCCCGTGACGCCAGGGTCGGTCTGTTGCATCCCGTGGTCGGCCACGAGCACGAACGCGGTGTCGTCGAATACGCCGGCGCGCTCCACGGCAGTGAGCACGTCACCGACCCGGGCGTCGGTGTCGCGCACGGATGCCTCGGCGATCTCCGAGTGCGGCCCGCCCGCGTGGAACGCGGAGTCGGTGAGCGTGAAGTTGCACCACATGAAACGCGGCGCCGGGTACGTGACGCCGCGGTACTCGCCGTTCCAGATGGCAACGGCCTGCTCCGTGCACAGGTGGTCGACGACGCTCGACCACGAGTAGTCCTTCGACGGGCGCACGAAGCGCTCGCTGACGTGCGGGAGGCCGTCGGGCGTCGCCGGCATCGGAGGAACGTCGCCGTCACGGAAGAAATCGAACGTGGAGTAGTCAGCGTCGATGTCGCACGGCTCGTTGACCGACGCGGTGCACGCGTCGGGCCACGTGCGATGGATCGCGTGGTGGAGCGACTCCACACCGTCGACGAGGTGTTGCATCGACCACGGCCATGTTGCCTGCGAATTGGTGATCACCTGCTCGCGCCGTTCGCGATCCCACCACGCGTTGTGGAGGATGCCGTGGTGCCCGGGGTAGCGGCCGGTGAGGATCGACGTGTGGTTCGCCAGCGTGACCGTCGGCATACAGGAAACCGCGCCCCACTCGTAGGCGGTGCCCATCGCGATGAGGCGGGCGATGTTCGGCGCCGCGCCCGAGGCTGCCAGCGCGTACAACACGTTCGGGTTCGCACCGTCGAGCAGGAAACCGACCATGTGACGCGGTGGTTCGCTCGTCTCGTCGATCACGTCGGTGCGCACCTCGCCGTCTTGACCCGCGAGGTACGTATGGTCGGAACGCGGCGTGACTCCGAGCAGCTCGGCGATCGTCGGCGCGACGTCGACGAGGCGCGCGACTCGCGGCACCATTCCGTCGTTGCGGACCCCCTTCCCCGCGATCACGAACGGCGCCCGCGCCTGCACCACGCCGAGCGACCCATGCTCGCCGCGGTGCCCACCCTGGTCCTCCCAGTTGTGCGCAGCCGAGTGGACGACGCAGAGGTCGGGTGACGCGGGGTGGTCGAAGAGCTGAGCGGTCTGCTCGAACGCGAACGGATAGGAGTTGTCACGCCGGTCGGGGTGCGGATCGGTGAGCTCGGCCTCGAGGCCGGCGAGATGGGAGGGCGACTGGTCGGCGAAGGGATCGTGGCCCTCGGTCTCGATGGTCTCGAAGCCCCCTGCGGTGCGCCGGAAGGTGACTCGACCGTCGGCGCTCGCGGCCTCGAACGTGTCGTTGCCGGCTTGCCGTTCTGGCACGGAGCCGGTCCGCTGCAGCACCAGGTCGACGATCGGCGAGAGCTCCGAGCCGAGCAGCACGGCGAGCGCCTTTTCCCGAACTGCCTCGGCCACGACGGCCAGGCTAGGCCTGCGGTGGGCGCCGATTGCCCGAACCGGTGCCCGGCGGCTAAATTGCCCAGTCCCCGCGATACGTCGAGAGCGGTTCTGTGCCGACCTTCACTCCAAAGCCTGCCGACATCACACGCGCCTGGCATGTCGTCGATGCCGACTGCCTGGTGCTCGGACGCGTCGCGACCCAAGTTGCCACGCTGCTACGGGGGAAGCACAAGCCGATCTGGGCGCCTCACGTCGACTGCGGCGACCACGTCATCGTTGTGAACGCCGCCAAGCTCGACCTCAGCGCGCGCAAGATCGCCGACAAGCGCTACTACCGTCACTCGGGCTATCCGGGCGGCCTCACCGCCGAGTCGCTCGAGCACCTGCTCGCACGCGACCCCGAGCGGGTGGTGCGGCTGGCAGTGAAGGGCATGTTGCCGAAGGGCCGGCTCGGCCGCCGGATGATCAAGAAGCTGAAGGTCTACGCGGGTCCCACGCATCCTCACGCGGCGCAGCAGCCGCAGCCGTTCGCGCTTACGTCGAAGCGCGCCATTTAGGAGTTCAGGAGTTCTCGGGTGTCGAATCCTCTCGTTCAGAGCACCGGTCGTCGCAAGGAAGCGGTCGCCCGTGTGCGGTTGCGTCCCGGGTCGGGCGTCATCACCGTCAACGGCCGGTCCTTCGAGCAGTACTTCCCGATTCTCACCCACCGCGTCGTCGCCATCGAGCCGCTGCGGCTCACGCAGACGGCCGACGTGTACGACGTCGACGCCACGCTCGACGGCGGTGGTGTGAGCGGGCAGGCCGGTGCACTGCGGCTCGGCATCGCCCGTGCGTTGGTCTTCCTCGACGATGAGGCGCGCCCCCAGCTCAAGAAGGCGGGTCTTCTCAAGCGCGACGCGCGTGAGAAGGAGCGGCGCAAGTACGGCCTCAAGAAGGCCCGGAAGGCGCCGCAGTACTCGAAGCGCTGAGCGCTTCCGCCACCGCACGCTCATGACTCTGCGTTTCGGCACGGACGGCGTGCGGGGAGTCGCGAACTCCGAGCTCACGGTCGAGCTCGTCACCGCACTCGGCCGTGCTGCAGCGCGGGTCCTCGGCACCGAACGGCCCTTCGTCGTGGGCCGCGACACGAGGCGTTCGGGCCCCATGCTCGAAGCCGCGCTCGTGGCCGGGATCTGTACCGAAGGTGCCGATGTCGTGCTGGCCGGTGTGCTGCCCACGCCCGGTGTCGCGCACCTCGCACGCGAGCGTGCTGCGTCGGCTGCAGTGATCTCCGCGAGTCACAACCCCTACGCGGACAACGGCATCAAGCTCTTCGCGCCGGGCGGACGCAAGATCTCCGAACCGCTCGAAGCGCGCGTCGAACACGAGCTCGGCGAGCTCGCCGCGACGATGCCCGACCCCGGTCCGGCCGGCGTCGGCGTCGGCGTCGCGTCCGAGTATCGGGGCGCGCTCGACGACTATGTCGCGTACCTCGTCGACTCGCTCGAGGGTCGGCGGCTCGACGGCATGCACGTCGTGGTCGACTGCGGCAACGGTGCCGCGTTCCGTGTCGCTCCGTCGGCGCTGCGCGCGCTCGGCGCCGAGGTCGACGTGCTCCACGCCGCGCCAGACGGCTCGAACATCAACGAGGAGTGCGGCTCCACGCACCCCGAGGAGCTGCAGGGCGCGGTCGTCTCCGCGGGGGCGCGGATCGGCTTGGCGTTCGACGGCGACGCCGACCGGGTGATCGCGGTCGACGAACGCGGCCAGCTCGTCGACGGCGACCAGATGCTCGCGATCGCGGCGATCGACCTTCACGACCGCGGATTGCTTCGCAGCGGCGCAGTGGTGACCACCGTGATGTCCAACTTCGGGTTGAAGCGTGCGCTCGACCCGTACGGCATCGAGCTCGTTCGGACGCCGGTGGGTGACCGCAATGTGCTCGACGAGCTCGAGCGCCGCGACCTCGTGCTCGGCGGCGAGCAGTCGGGCCATGTGATCAACATGCTCCACGCGACGACCGGCGACGGCGCGCTCACCGGGATCCTGCTCCTCGATGCGATGGCGCGCCGGAACCGAGGGCTCTCCGAGCTCGCGGCCGTGATGACCCGTGTCCCTCAGGTCCTCCGGAACGTCCCGATGGAGAATCCCGGCGCCCTCAACGGCGACAAGGTGTTCTGGAGCCGGGTGCGGGAGGTCGACACCGAGCTCGGCGACGATGGGCGAGTGGTCGTCCGGCTGTCGGGCACCGAGC
Source organism: Acidimicrobiia bacterium (assembly GCA_040880805.1). NCBI lineage: Bacteria > Bacillati > Actinomycetota > Acidimicrobiia > Acidimicrobiia bacterium. Next base: position 35,353 of record JBBDHW010000053.1, read on the forward strand.
CGCTCGTACGGGTCATGGTCGAGAGCCCCGACCCGGACGCCGCCGCGGAGGCGGCAGACCGTCTGGTGACGCTCATCGAGCACGTGGCGCGCAGAACTCAGCCCGAGGCGCCCTAAATTGAAGTGATATGTGCGGCATCGTCGGCGTCGTGAGGCGCCGCGCCCGGCGCACGCCCCCCGATCCCGCGGTGCTCGCCCGGGAGCTCGCCGGTGGTCGTGAGGCCCTCGAATCGAACGCCCGGATCGTGGACCGGCTCGCCGCCGCCGCCACCGTCGTCGAAGCCGTCGACGCGGTGCTCCGTGGTGCTCCGGGGGTCGTCGCCTTGCTGGGCGCGCCGGCGATCGCGGCTCAGCTCGGGGATCAGCTCGCCGAGATGTGGCAGCGCCTCGACGCCATCGAGGAAGACCTCGACCTCAGCGGCGCGGCCGCGATGGACGCAGCCGAGATCGAGCTAGTCAACTCGGCACTGATCCGCGCGCGCGACGCCGTGTGGGCCGTCCGGCAGGAGCGTCTTCCGATGGCCGCCGCGATCGCCGAGTTCGACCCGCCGTCGCCGTCGGCCGTCGACGCCTACCTCTCGATCCAGGTTGCGCTCTCGTCGCTCGATCGACTCGAGGTGCGTGGGCGCGATTCTGCGGGCCTGCACGTGCTCGTGCGCGGGCATGCACTCGATCTCGACGACGGAGACGTGCGCGACCTGATCGACGCCCGCACGCGCGATCCCCTCTTCAGCTCCCGCTCGATCCGTGTCACCCCACACTGTCTGTCGTTCGTCTACAAGGCCGCCGCGGAGATCGGCGAGCTCGGCGACAACACCGCCGTGCTGCGCGCCGCCATCCAGAGCGACGAGTTGCTCAGGCGCGCGGTGACTACCGACACCGCCGAAGTAGTCGTGCTCGGTCACACTCGCTGGGCGAGCGTCGGGAGCATCTCCGAGGCGAACGCGCACCCGCTGAACCACGAGGAGTTGCACCAAGCGGGCGCGCCCTATGTGATCGGTGTGCTCAACGGCGACGTCGACAACTTCGCCAACCTCACCGCGATCGAGGGCCTCGAGTTCGCGCCGGAGATCACTACTGATGCAAAGGTCATCCCCGCGCTGATCTCGCGGCGAATCGCGGCCGGCGTTGCGCCCCACGAAGCGTTCCGCGCGACCGTCGCCGCGCTGGAGGGATCGCTCGCGATCGGCGCGCAGCTCGACGCGGTTCCCGAGGAGCTGTTCCTCTCGCTGCGGGGGAGTGGTCAGGCGCTCTACGTGGGGCTCGCCGAGGACGCCTTCGTCGTCGCGAGTGAGCCGTACGGCCTCGTCGAAGAGACGCCCGCCTACGTGCGGATGGACGGCGAGACCCCGGCCGATCCCAACCACCCGTCGGCCACGCGCGGCCAGGTGGTGGTGCTCGACACCGAGCACGCCGGCACGATCGACGGCATCCGGCGGATCGCGTTCGACGGCACGCTCCTCCCGGTCACCAGCGACGAGGTGAAGCACGCGGAGATCACCACGCGCGACATCGACCGTGGCGAGTTCACACACTTCCTGTTGAAGGAGTTGTCGGAGTCGCCGTCGTCGTTCCGCAAGACGTTGCGGGGACGGATCGTCGAACACGAGGGCGGTCGGCTGAGTGTGACACTCGGCCCCGAAACCCTGTCGCAGGATCTCCGAGACCGCCTGCGCGCAGGGGGGATCCGCCGGGTCGTGGCGATCGGTCAAGGCACCGCGGCCATCGCCGCCCAGGGTGTGGCGGCCACGCTCTCGACCCTCGTGGGCTCGCACCTGCGCGCGGAGGCGATGGCCGCCACCGAGTTCTCGGGTTTCGACCTCATCGACGACATGTCCGACACGCTCGTCATCGCGATCAGCCAGAGCGGTACGACCACCGACACGAACCGCACGGTCGACCTCGCGCGCGCGCGCGACGCGGTCGTCGTCGCGATCGTGAACCGGCGGAACAGCGACCTCGTCGACAAGGCCGACGGCGTGCTCTACACGTCCGACGGGCGCGATCTCGAGATGGCGGTTCCGTCGACGAAGGCGTTCTACGCGCAGATCGCCGCGGGCTACCTGCTCGCGCTCGCGCTGGCCGCCGAGCTCGGTGATCTCGACGTTGCCCGGCAGCACGAGCTCTTGTCCGAGCTGCGGCTGCTCCCCGACGCGATGCAAGAGGTGCTCGCGCAGCGCGAGGCGATCGCCGGCATCGCGCTTCGCCACGTTCCGTCACGCCGGTACTGGACCGTCGTCGGCAACGGTCTCAACCGGATCGCCGCCAACGAGTTGCGGATCAAGCTCTCGGAGTTGTGCTATCGGTCGATCTCGTCCGACATCGCCGAAGACAAGAAGCACATCGACCTCTGCACCGAGCCGCTCATCCTCGTCTGCGCGGTTGGGCTCCGCGGATCCAACGTCGACGATGTCGCGAAGGAGGTCGCGTACCACCGGGCGCACCGCGCCGCGCCCATCGTGATCACCACCCGTGGCGAAGACCGCTTCTCGAGCGCGGCCGAGACCATCGAGGTCCCGCCGGTGCACCCCGATCTGGGATTCGTGCTCTCGGCGATGGCGGGGCACCTCTTCGGCTACGAGGCCGCACTCGTCATCGACGCGTCGGCGCGCCCGCTCCGCGAGGCTCGCGCCATGATCCAGGAAGCTGCGATCGCCGGTGATTTCACGTCTCTCGCTCGTGATCTCGTCGCGCCCGCCGGCGTGTTCCTCGACGGCCTGCGCGCCTGTTTCTACGACGGCAACCTCACCGCCGGCACCGCGGTCCGGCTCGCGTCGCTGCTCCGCTACGCAACCGGCATCATGCCGCTCGATCTCTACGAGGTCGACCACGGCAAGGTCGGCACGCCGGTCGTCGTCGCCGACGATCTCACCGCGGCGCTCACCGACGGGATCGAGGAGCTCACCCGCACGATCGACACGATCAAGCATCAGGCGAAGACGGTCACCGTCGGCATCTCGCGCGCCGACGAGGAGCTCCTGCAGGTGCCGCTCGTCCGTGAAGTGCTCGCCGCGGGAACGGCTCGCGACGCGCTGAGCTACCGCGCGCTGCGCACACTCGTCGCACTCGACCCCGCAGTCGAGCGGGTCACCGCGTGGACCCGCTACCGCGTCGAGGGCGACCTCGCGGGCGACGCGGCAACCATTCACGTGATCGACAGCACTGCCGGCTTCCCGTCGCTCACCGCGACCGACGCCACGCTGCGAGGCACGAAGCACCGAGTGGCAACCCAGCGCGAGGTCACGGTCGCGCGTGGACGCGACGGGCGCACCCTCGTCTTCGTGCCCGAGATCAAGGGCAACGAGACGGTGGGTATGACTCTGCTGCACGCCGATTTCGCACCGACGGTCCCGCCCGATGTCGCGCGCGGCGTGCTCCAGGGCTACCAGGGTCGTTACGGCGCGTTGAAGGACGCCGTCACCGAGACCGTGCCGGAGTTCGACGATGCCGTGCTCGGCGAGTTCGACCTCTTCGAGCTGCTGACCGAGCCGGTGTACGTGATGGCCCGTCGCTGGCCCCGCACGTGAGCATCGTCGGGCTCGGTACTGATCTGGTCGAGGTCGCGCGGTTCCGCGCCTCGATGGAGCGAACCGTGACGCTCGCCGATCGGTTGTTCAGCGACGACGAACGCGCCTACGCGTCGGAGCAGCACGATCCCGCGAAGAGCCTGGCGGCGCGGTTTGCCGCGAAGGAAGCGGTGATGAAGGCACTCGGTGTCGGCCTGGGCGACTTCGACTTCCACGACGTCGAAGTGATGCGGCACGACAGCGGGGCCCCGTCGCTCGAGGTGCGCGGCCGAGCGCACGAGCTCGCACGCGAGCGAGGCGTGACCGGCTGGCTGCTCTCGCTCAGCCACACCGAGTCCACCGCGATGGCTGTCGTGATCGCAGTGTCGGGCTGATTGATGGAACCGGTCCTCACGCCGGAGGCGATGGGACGCGCCGACCAGCGCACCATCGAGGGCGGCACGCCGGTCGCCGTGCTCATGGAGCGCGCTGGGCGGGCCGTCGCGTGGGAAGCGCGCCGAGTCGCCCGCGGGTGTTACGGGCGACGCGCGGTCGTGGTGTGCGGCAAGGGCAACAACGGTGGCGACGGTCTGATCACCGCGGCCACACTCGAGAGCTGGGGAATGCGCGCGCATGTCGTCGAGCTCGCGGCCGGAGTGGATCGGCGCGCCCTCACGCGCGCGCTCGCACGCGCTGATCTCGCGATCGACGCGATGTACGGCACGGGCTTTCGTGGCGCGCTCGAAGGCGACGCCGCCTGGTTCGTGGACGAGCTGTCGGCGTGGGGCGGACCCGTGGTCGCGGTCGACATCCCGTCGGGCGTCGACGGGCTCACCGGCGAGGTGCAAGGCACCGCGGTGCGGGCGAACAGCACCGTGACGTTTGCCGCACGCAAGCCGGGTCTCGTGTTCGAGCCGGGGCGGTCGCACGCCGGACGCATCACCGTTGCCCAAATCGGCATCGACCTCGGCGACGACGGCGCCGACCTGCCGCAGATCGCACTGTTCGAGGCGAACGATGTCCGCCACGCGCTCCCGCCGCGTGCGCCTACCGCGCACAAGTGGGCTGCGGGCGTGATGGTCGTCGGCGGTTCGGGCGGCATGACGGGCGCGCCGATGTTCGTGAGCCACGCGGCGATGCGCGCGGGCGCGGGAATCGTGTGGTGCGGTCTGCCGGGCGACGACGCCGCGAACCGCGCCGGAGGCACCGAGGTGATCACGCGCGCGCTGCCTGCCACACCCGAGGGTGCGCTCGCCCTTTTGGCCGCCGACGCGGTGCTCGCCGACATCGCGCGTTTTCGAGCGCTCGCGCTCGGCCCCGGTCTCGGGTTGGATCCAGCCGTGCGCGGGGCCGTATGCGCGCTCGTTGCCGAGGCGCGCGTGCCACTGGTGCTCGATGCCGATGGGCTCAACGCGTTGAACGGCGACCTCGAGCCGCTGCGCGCCCGACAGACGCTCGGTGTGCCCACCGTGCTCACACCTCACGACGGCGAGTACGCGCGTCTCGCGGGCGAGCCTGTGGGGGACGATCGCATCGCGGCGGCGACCCGGCTCGCTGATCGGAGCGGCGCGGTCGTGTTGTTGAAGGGGCCCGGAACCGTGATCGCAGCGCCGGCATCCGGCCGCATCGCGCTGAACGGCACCGGGAGCTCGGCGCTCGCGACCGCCGGCTCCGGCGACGTGCTCACCGGAGTGATCGCGGCCTTCCTCGCGCGCGGCCTGCCGGGTTTCGAGGCCGCGGCCTGCGCGGCGTGGGTGCACGGCCGTGCCGCTGACCGCGCGGCCGAGTCGATGGGCGCGACCGGAGTTGTCGCGGGCGATCTGCTGGAGGCTCTCGCACCCACGATCCATGATCTGGCTCTGAGATGAATGTGGGCGGCGCGCTCAAGCGCACCGGGATCGCCGCGGGAGTCACCGCTGGAATCGGTGGCGCGGTCTACGCGGGCCAGCGTGCCCTCGCCGCCCGACTGCGCCATCGGGAGGACCCCGACGCCGACGACCCGTTGATCCCGCGGTTCGACGAGGCGATCCGCATCGATTGCCACGACGCCGGAAGCCTCTATGTCATCACTCGGGGCGATGGTCCGCCGGTCCTGTTCGCGCACGGTGTCACGCTGTCGTCGCGCGTGTTCGCGAAGCAGTTCGACTCGTTCCCCGAAGCCGGCTTCCGCGCGATCGCCTTCGACGGACGTGGTCACGGCGAGTCCACGGTCGGCGAGAGCGGCCACTCGATCGACAACCTCGCCGAAGACGTGCGGAGCGTCCTCGAGCATCTCGACCTGCGCGACGCCATCCTCGTGGGCCACTCCATGGGCGGTATGGCGGTGCAGGCGTTCGCGATCGGTCATCCCGACATCGCGCGTGCTCGGGTGGCAGGGCTCGTGCTGATGTCGACGGCTGCTCGCACCGTCACGAGCGACGCCCGCCGACTGCGCGGTGGCCTCGAGCGGATGACGAGCGCGGTCCCGAACGTCGGCGCGATCATGCGCCAGCGCAACTTCGGCCTCTTGGTGGCTCGGATGGGATTCGGCGACTCGCCGCACCCGAGCCACGTCGAGGCGACGCGCCAGATGCTTGCCGAGTGCTCGCGCGAGACGCTCCGCGATGCGTCGCGCGCGATGCTGTCGCTCGATCTCACTGAGGGGCTACCGTCGATCACCCTCCCGACGCTCGTCCTGGTCGGCACCGCCGACGTACTCACTCCTCCGCGCGACGCGCGCCAGATCGCGTCTCTGATCCCTCACGCCGACCTCGTCGAGTTCACCGGCGCCGGACACATGCTCATGTACGAACGGGCCGCCGAGGTCGACCAGATCGTGATCGACTTCGCGCGCGAGCGCACCGGCCTTCCGTTCAGGCACGGAGCCGGGGAGACTCCGACCCGGAGCGGTCGCGCGGCCGCGCAATGATCACCGACGTGCCCGGGGTGCGCGTCGGTCACTGGACGGGTGACGCGACCGGCGTGACCGTCGTTGTGTTCCCGCCCGACACGGTCGCTTCGTGCGAGATCCGCGGTGGCGCGCCGGCGACGCGCGAAACCGCGCTCCTCGAACCGCACCGCACGGTCGAGCATGTCGACGCGATCGTGTTGTCGGGCGGGTCGGCGTTCGGGCTCGCCGCGGCCGACGGCGTGATGCGGGCGCTGGCGGAGGCCGGTCGCGGGTTCATGACGCGGGGTGGGCCGGTGCCGCTCGTCCCGGCGGCAGCGATCTTCGACCTGGTCACGTCGGGCGGCGTCACACCTGGCCCGGAGGAGGGCCGCGCCGCGCTCGCGGCGGCATTGCGTGAGCCTGGTGCCAGGCTCCAGATCGGGCGCGTGGGCGCGGGTCGTGGAGCCACGATCGGCAAGTGGCGCGGCGGGGAATACGCGGTGCCCGGAGGGCTCGGTTCGGCGAGCGCACGCGATGGCGACGTGGTGGTCGGCGCGCTGGTGGTCGTGAACGCGGTCGGTGACGTGCTCGGCGAGGACGGTCAAGTGCTCGCCGGTTCGACCGCGCCCGACGACGCGCCCGCGTTTCCGGCGGTCCGCCCGTTCGAAGAGGCCGGTAACACCACGCTGGCAATTGTCGCCACGAACGCGCGCTGCACGAAGCTCGAGTGCCGGCTACTTGCCGAGAGCGCGCACCACGGCCTCGTCCGGGCGATTCACCCGTCCCATACCCGCCACGACGGCGACATCGCGTTCGCCGCTGCGACGGGCGCGGTCGAGGCGAACGTCGACCGTTTGCGCCTACTGGCCACCGAGGTCACGGCCGCCGCGGTCCGTTCTGCGGTCGCGTAATATTCTCGGCACCCACACGCGCGAAAGAACCGAGTGGCCGCCCGTGTCTTTGATCGAACCGCCTTCCGAACATTTGGCGTCCGAACCCTTGGCGTTCGCATCGTTCGCTGATCTCGAACGCGTCGCGCTCGCGTGTACGAGGTGCCCGCTGGCCGATACCCGCACCCAGGTGGTGTTCGGCGCCGGCGATCCGGAAGCCGACCTGATGTTCGTGGGCGAGGGCCCGGGGGAGCAGGAGGATCGCGATGGGATACCGTTCGTCGGCCGCGCCGGTCGCCTGCTCACGAGCCTGATCGAGGGCGTCGGGCTCGATCGTGACGTCGTCTACATCGCGAACGTCGTGAAGTGCCGGCCACCGGGCAACCGTGATCCGCTCACGCAGGAGATCGAGAGTTGCCGCCCGTACCTCGAGGCCCAGATCGATTTCATCGATCCTTCGGTGGTCGTGACGCTCGGCAACTTCGCGACCAAGCTCCTCCTCGACACCAAGGAAGGCATCACGAAGTTGCGCGGCCGCGAGTTCCCGTTCCGTGACCACGCGGTGCTGATGCCCACGCTCCATCCCGCGGCGGTGCTGCGGAACGGCGGTGCGGCGCTCGCGCAGGCGCGCGGGGATTTCGTGCGCGTGAAGCGAGCGTTGGCAGGGGCGTCGACAGGATGAACACGCTTGCGGCACAGACGCACTCGTCGGCCGAGACGTTCTCGTTGGCGGCACGCGTCGGCACGATCTTGCGCGCTGGTGATGTCGTCGCCCTGGTCGGTGACCTCGGCGTCGGCAAGACCGTGTTCGCGAAGGGGATCGCCCGCGCGCTCGGCATCGACGAAGAGGTCGTGAGCCCCACGTTTACGCTCGTGCGCGAGTACGAGGCGCCCGTGCCGCTCGTGCACGTCGACGTGTACCGCCTCGACCACCTCCAGGAGCTGCACGACGTAGGGTTCGACGAACTCGTCGGTGGCCCGTCGGTTACCGTCGTCGAATGGGGGGATCGCGTGGGCGCGCTGCTCCCGGCCGAGCGTCTCGAAGTTCTGCTGACGCAGGGCGACGACGACGAGGACCGCGTCGTCGTGTTCGAGCCTTCCGGTCGCTCGTGGGCGGTGCGCAGCGACGCCCTCGCCGCGCTCGTCGGTGACGATCACACGGGGAGCGAGTGACGTGCTGATGGGGATCGACACCGCCACGACGCGAGTGTCCGTCGCGATCGCCGACGGCGGCGAAGTCTTGGGCGTCGTGTCGCTCGCGGGCGGGCGGCGGCACGCCGAGCAGCTCGCACCCGCGATCCGGTACCTGTGCGACGAGCTCGACGTGTCGCTCGGACAGCTCGCGGCGATCGCGGTCGACCTCGGGCCCGGGCTGTTCACGGGACTGCGCGTGGGGGTGACCACCGCGAAGGTCATGGCGCAGGCGCTGCGCGTGCCGGTCGTCGGCATCCCGAGCCTCGACCTGGTGGCGTATCCGCTGCGGCACGCCAACCGCCTCGTTGTCGCCGTGCTCGACGCGCGACGGCGCGAGGTGTTCTCGGCGTCGTACCGGCCGGTGCCGGGTGGTCTGCAGCGGGTTTCCGACTACGAGGTCCGAGCGCCCGCTGAGCTCGTCGCCGAGCTCGAGTCCGGCACCGACGAGCTCCTGCTCGCCGGTGACGGGGTTGCTGCCTACCGCGACGAGTTCGCGTCACTCGACCGCGCCGAGCTTGTGGGAGGGAGCCATGCGTCACCGAGCGCGGCTGCGCTGGTCGAGCTCGCCACGGCACGCGTCGAACGCGAGGACTTCCAGTTGCCGCGCGACCTCCGGCCGCTCTACCTCCGCACGAGCGACGCCGAGATCCACTGGGAGCGCGAGCACGTTGGAGTGAGGAAGTAATGGCTGCGCAGCCGGAACAGGTGGAACCCGTCGTGCATGTCCAGGCGATGCGGCGCCGGCACGTGCGGTCGGTCCTGAAGATCGAACAGGAGGTGTACCCGCGGCCGTGGAGCGCGTCGCTGTTCCTCTCGGAGCTCGCGCTGCGGTCCACTCGCGCCTACTTCGTCGCGCGGATCGGTCGCGAGCTGGTGGGGTATGCGGGGCTGATGATGACCGTCGACGACGGTCACGTCACCACGATCGCCGTCGATCCAAAGTGGCACCGCAACAAGGTCGGTACCCGTTTGCTGCTGGTGCTCGCGCGTGAGGCGATCGCACGCGGCTCGACGAGCCTCACGCTCGAGGTGCGGATGACGAACCGCGGCGCGCAGGAGCTCTACCGGCGTTTTGGATTCGGACCGGTTGGCGTGCGCAAGAACTACTACCAGGAGGTCAACGAGGACGCGCTCGTGATGTGGGCGCACGAAGTCGATCGCCCCGAGTACTCCGAGTTACTCGACTCGATCGAGCGCGGACTTCCTGGTGACACGCTTCTGGAGGATCGGCGCGCCTGATGCGCATCCTGGGAATCGAGACATCGTGCGACGAAACGGCCGCGGCGGTAGTCGTTGACGGCCGCGCCGTGTGCTCGTCGGTCGTGTCGAGCCAGGTCGACCTCCACGCGCGCTTCGGTGGTGTCGTCCCCGAGATCGCGAGTCGCGCGCACGTCGAGCTCATCACGGAGGTGATCGAGGAGGCGCTCGTCGAGTCGGGGATGGAGCTGCGCGCGCTCGACGCGGTCGCCGCGTGCCACGGGCCGGGGCTCGCCGGCGCGTTGCTCGTCGGCGTGAGCGCGGCGAAGGCACTCGCGCTCACCGCTGATCTTCCCTACGTCGGTGTCAATCACCTCGAGGCGCACCTGTACGCGGCGTGGCTGGAGGAACCCACCCTGGAGCCGCCGCTCGTGGTGCTGATCGTGTCCGGCGGCCACACGATGATCGTGGTCATGGAGGATCACGGCCGCTACCGCGTCGCGGGCCAAACCGTCGACGACGCCGCGGGCGAGGCGTTCGACAAGGTCGCCCGGTTCCTCGGGCTCGGCTATCCCGGCGGACCCGCGATCGACCGGCTCGCCGCTACCGGCGATCCGGCCGCGATCCGCTTCCCGCGCGCGATGCCGGGCGAGCTCGACCTGTCGTTCGCGGGTCTCAAGACCGCGGTGGTCAACCACGTGCGCCGAATCGCCGACTCCGTGCCCGAACGGAGAGTCGGTGACCGCGTCGCCGACATCGCCGCGTCGTTCCAAGAAGCTGTGATCGACCAGCTCGTCGACAAGCTGTTCGCCGTCGCCGACGAGGCGGGCGTGGGCACGGTGGTGATCGGCGGTGGGGTGGCGGCGAACTCGCGTCTGCGCGCGCGCGTCGCCGAAATGGCGGCGGGCACCGGTCGCCGAGCATTCCTGCCACCACTCGAGCTCTGCACGGACAACGGGGCGATGATCGCGGCCACGGCGTGGTGGCGGCTCCTGGCCGACGGCCCCACCCCGCTCAACGCCGGCATCGACCCGAATCTTCGGCTCTGAGCCGAGCCCGCGTTTGCTCGATCCCGAGGGTGGCTGGTACCGTGACTTAGCACTCGCATAGCCCGAGTGCTAACGAGATCGCATCCCAACCCCGCCAGAACCAGCCGGCCAGAACCAGCCGGCCAGAAACAGTAGAAGGGTCACGCGCATGAACCTGCAACCGCTCGAGGACCGGATCGTCGTCCGCCCCGGTGAGGCTGAGGAGATGACCGTGAGCGGCCTCGTCATCCCCGATACCGCCAAGGAGAAGCCCCAGCAGGGCGAGGTCCTGGCCGTGGGCCCGGGCCGTCGCTCCGACCAGACCGGCGACCTCATCCCCGTCGACGTCGCCAAAGGTGACGTGGTCCTCTACTCGAAGTACGGCGGCACCGAGATCACCGTCGACGGCGAAGACCTCCTCGTGCTGTCGAGCCGCGACGTGCTCGCCAGGATCGCGCCCGGGAAGAAGAAGTAGCCAGGGGAGGCCGCCAGCGCATCCCGCGCCCGCCTGCGGCGCGCGCTGGGGGCCCGTCGCCCTGGGCCCAGGTTCCGTCAGGCCAGCGGGTCCTGTCGTTGCACGACGTCCGAGCCCGCTGCGCCGACCTTCCTCCTCCGCTGCCCGGGCCCGCGCTCGAACCGGATACGCGCGAGGCCGCCGTCCTGCTCCCGCTCTTCGAGCAGCAGGGCGAGACGCGTCTCGTCCTCACGCGGCGTCCCGACACCATGCCCAACCACCAGGGCGAGATCGCGTTCCCGGGCGGCAAGATCGACCCGCACCTCGACGCCACGCCGCGTGACGCCGCGCTGCGCGAGGCCGAGGAAGAGATCGGCCTTCCCCGCGACTCCGTCGACGTGATCGGCGAGCTCGACACGATGCACGCGGTCTCGGGCCCTTTCCTGATCGCTCCGTTCGTGGGGCTGATCGGTGTGCCGCCGACGCTCGTCCCCGATCCCCGCGAGGTCGAGCGCGTCTTCCACGTCTCGCTCTCGACCCTGCTGAGCGACGAGGTCCACAGTCAGGAGCGATGGGACCTTGTCGGTGCCGAGCGCACGATGCACTTCTTCGAGCTCGAGGACGAGACCATTTGGGGTGTCACTGCGCGCATCCTGGCCGGGTTCCTCGCGCACCTCGTGGGCACACCGATCTTCGAGTGATGCCGGCCGGTTCGGCGAGCGCTGGCAAGGGACTGCGGGCCTCGAGCGGTAAGCTCTTTTCTTTGCGGAGGTGATAGGTGGAAGTCGAGATCGGTATCGGCAAGTCCGGTCGGCGGGCCTATGGCCTCGACGACATCGCGATCGTCCCCAGCCGGCGAACGCGCGATCCCGGTGACGTCGACATTTCGTGGGAGCTCGACGCGTTCCGTTTCGAGTTGCCGGTCATCGCAGCCGCAATGGACGGCGTGGTGTCACCACGGGTCGCGATCGACGTCGGCGAGCTCGGTGGGCTCGCGTGCCTCAACCTCGAAGGCCTGTGGACGCGATACGAAGATCCGGAACCGCTCTTCGAGGAGATCGCCGAGCTGTCGGCCGAGAAGGCCACACGCCGCATGCAGGAGATCTATTCCGAGCCGATGAAGGCCGAGCTCATCGGTCAGCGAATCCGTGAGGTAAAGCTTGCAGGCGTCGTCGCGTGCGCGTCACTCACGCCGCAGCGCGTCGAGCGTTACGCCAAGCATGTGCTCGACGCCGAGCTCGACATCCTCGTGATCCAGGGCACGGTCGTTTCTGCGGAGCACGTGTCGAAGACTGCCGAGCCCTTGAACCTGAAGAAGTTCATCCGTGAGTTCGAGATCCCCGTCTTGGTGGGCGGCTGCGCGTCGTACTCCACCGCGCTGCACCTCATGCGCACGGGCGCGGTCGGTGTGCTCGTGGGTGTCGGCCCCGGTCACGCGTGCACCACGCGCGGCGTGCTCGGCATCGGCGTGCCGCAGGCCACCGCGATCGCCGATGCCGCGGGTGCGCGGATCCGCCATCTCGACGAGACCGGTGTGTACGTGCATGTCATCGCCGACGGCGGCATGCGCACCGGCGGCGACATCGCCAAGGCCATCGCGTGCGGAGCCGACTCCGTGATGATCGGCTCGCCGTTGGCGGCTGCCTACGAAGCCCCGGGCCGCGGTTACCACTGGGGCATGGCCACGTTCCATGCCGACCTGCCTCGTGGCGCGCGCGTGAACGCGGGCCGCCGCGCGACGCTCGCGGAGATCCTCACCGGCCCCGCGCACGACAACGACGGCACGCTGAATCTCTTCGGCGCACTCCGCACGTCGATGGCCACCACGGGCTACGAGACGCTCAAGGAGTTCCAGAAGGCCGAAGTGATGGTTGCGCCCTCGCTCCAGACCGAAGGTAAGGCGCTCCAGCGCGCGCAGGGCGTCGGCATGGGCCGGTGACCCATGGTGTCGGGAGCGAGCGTGAGCGGATCGGGTATCCCGATCCGTAGCGAGTAACCCATCATGTTGGCTGCTGATTCGTTCGACACTGTTCTCGTCGTCGACTTCGGGGCACAGTACGCGCAGCTGATCGCGAGGCGCGTGCGCGAAGCACACGTGTACTCCGAGATCGTGCCGCGATCGATGCCGCTCGCCGAGATGCTGGCGCGCCGGCCGAAGGGAATCATCCTCTCGGGTGGCCCTGCGTCGGTGCACGTCCCGGACGCACCCATGATCGACCCCGCGGTCTACGACGCCGGCGTGCCGGTGCTCGGCATCTGTTACGGCGCGCAACTCGTCGCGCAGCAACTCGGCGGCACCGTGCAACGCACCGGCAGCGGCGAGTACGGGCGCACCCAGCTCACTCGAACCGATCGCAGCGCGGTCCTGTTCGAGGGCCTGCCGGTGGAGCAGGTCGTGTGGATGAGCCACGGCGATGCCATCGTGAGCGCACCCGAGGGGTTCGTGGTCACCGCGTCCACGCCCGGCGCGCCGGTCGCCGCCCTCGAACATCGCGAGCGTGGCGTGTACGGCGTGCAGTTCCACCCCGAGGTCGCGCACACCGAACGCGGCCAGGAAGTTCTCAAGCGCTTCCTGTTCGACGTGTGTGGCTGCCGGCCCACGTGGACGAACATCTCGATCATCGAGCAGGCCGTCAGCGAAGTGCGCGAGCAGGTCGGGTCCGAGCGCGTCATCTGCGGGCTCTCCGGTGGCGTCGACTCGGCGATAGCCGCCGCGCTGGTGCACAAGGCCATCGGCGACCAGCTCACCTGCGTGTTCGTCGACACCGGTTTGCTCCGGCTCGACGAAGCGGAGCAGGTGGAAGAGACGTTCCGGCGGCAGTTCGCGGTGGATCTCGTGCACGTGAAGGCGGGCGACCGATTCCTGGGCGCGCTCCACGACGTGGTCGAACCCGAGCAGAAGCGCAAGATCATCGGCGAGACCTTCATCCGGGTGTTCGAAGAAGCCGCGCGCGATCTCGCAGCGGACGGCGCCGACGCGCGGTTCTTGGTGCAGGGCACGCTCTACCCCGACATCGTCGAATCGGGCGGCGACGACAACGCCACCATCAAGTCGCACCACAACGTTGGCGGGCTCCCGGAAGACATGAACTTCGAGCTCGTCGAACCGCTGCGCCACCTGTTCAAAGACGAGGTGCGCGCGATCGGCGAGGAACTCGGCCTGCCCGAGGAGATCGTGTGGCGCCAGCCGTTCCCCGGGCCGGGGCTCGCCGTGCGGATCATCGGCACCATCACGCCGGAGCGGCTCGAGATCCTGCGCAACGCCGATGCGATCGTGATCGAGGAGATCCGGCGCGCCGGCCTCTACCGCGAGATCTGGCAGAGCTTCGCGGTGCTGCCCGCGGTGCGCACCGTCGGCGTGATGGGCGACGATCGCACCTACGAGTACCCGATCATCATCCGCGCGGTCACGTCCGAGGATGCCATGACCGCCGACTGGGCCCGGCTTCCCGCCGACGTGCTCGAGCGGATGGCGTCTCGCATCATCAACGAGGTGCCCGGCGTGAACCGGGTCGCCTACGACATCACCAGCAAGCCACCGGGCACCATTGAATGGGAGTGAACACATGAGCCTCAACGAGCTGAACGCAACGGCGCGTGCGCTCGTCGCACCCGGTAAGGGCATCCTCGCTGCCGACGAGAGCGGCGGCACCATCAAGAAGCGCTTCGACTCGATCGGCGTGGAGTCCACCGAGACGAACCGACGCGACTACCGCGAGATGCTGTTCACCACGCAAGGCGCAGGCGACTACATCAGCGGTGTGATCCTCTACGACGAGACGATCCGGCAGTCCGCCGGCGACGGCACCCCGCTCGTGAAGCTGCTGCAGGACCAGGGCATCATCCCCGGCATCAAGGTCGACGCCGGCGCGAAGCCGCTCGCGTTCTCCGAGGGCGAGACCGTCACCGAGGGCCTCGACGGGTTGCGCGAGCGCCTCGCCGAGTACCGGGAGCTCGGTGCCCGCTTCGCCAAGTGGCGCGCGACGTATTCGGTGAGCAACGGTGACGGCCACCCGAGCGACTACTGCGTGGACGTGAACGCGCACGCGCTCGCGCGCTACGCCGCGCTCTGTCAGGAGGCGAGCATCGTGCCGATCGTGGAGCCCGAGGTCTACATGGAGGGCGATCACACGATCCACGAGTCGTTCCTCGCAACCGAGCGCGCCCAGGCCGCGATGTTCCACGCGTTGTTGCACCAGAACGTGGAGTTCGAGGGGATCCTCCTCAAGCCGAACATGGTGCTTCCGGGGTACGACTGCACGAAGCAGGTGTCCGACGAGGAGATCGCCGAAGCCACGATCCGCTGCTTCCACGTCACCGTGCCGGCTGCGGTTCCCGGCGTCGTTTTCCTCTCGGGTGGGCAGTCCGACGAGCAGGCCACCGCACGCCTGAACGCGATGAACAAGCTCGGTCCGCACCCGTGGCAGCTCAGCTTCTCCTATGGGCGCGCGCTGCAGGCCCCGGCGTTGAAGGCATGGAAGGGCGCCGCCGCGAACGTCGACGCCGGTCGCGCCGCGCTCCTTCACCGCGCCCGGATGAACAGCCTGGCGCGGTCGGGCAGCTACTCGCCCGACATGGAGAAATCGGCCGCGTAGCCCGATGCGCGCGCTCGTGCAGCGCGTCACCGAAGCGCGCGTCCGGATCGATGGGGCCGTCGTCGGCGAGATCGGCATCGGGCTGTGCGTGCTCGTCGGTGTCACGCACGGCGACGACGAGGCAGTCGCGCGCAAGCTCGCCGACAAGGTGTGGAACCTCCGCGTGTTTCCCGACGACGCGGGCACCATGAACGTCCCGGTCGCGGATGCGGGCGGCCAGGTGCTCGTCGTGAGTCAGTTCACGCTCTACGGGAACACCGAACGGGGCCGCCGACCGTCGTGGATCGAGGCCGCCCGACCGGAGCAGGCCGAACCGCTCGTGCGCGCGTTCGCCGACGCGCTGCGTGATCTGGGCGCGACCGTAGCGACCGGTGAGTTCGGTGCCGACATGCAAGTGGAGCTGGTCAACGACGGCCCGGTGACCCTGCTGCTCGAAGTCAACCGCTGAGTGCTTCGTCGACCAGCGCGCGGGCGAGGTCGGCTGCTTCCGGTTCGGTCATCAGAGCACCCTGTTCACGATCGCGGGCAACGGCTTCGGGATCGACATGCGCGTCGATGGCCTCGACGGCGCGGGCACGAGTCACGACGAGAGGCCCCCACTGGACGAGCCCCGGGGTGAGCACGTCGACTGCACCGTGGAGGATTGCCGCGCCGTCAGGAGACTCGGGCGCAACGGATGCGGCCACGTTTTCGAGGACGCCACCGAGTATGAGTGTGCTCGAAGGAGTCCGGTCGAGGATGCGAGCGGCAGCGCGAAGGGTGACGGCGCGCTCGGCGAGGCGCGCGCCGACCATTGCGATGGTGCTCAGAGCCGCTTCTTCCGCAAACGCCGGCCCGAGCGCGTCGTGCCATTGCATCGCCTCGACAAGATTTGCACGAGCAGTCTCGGCGTCGGAGTCGACGAGCGTCTGGGCGAGGAACGCCAGGTTCGACGCGATCGAGGCCGGCGCTCCCGTACGTCGGCTGAGCGCGAGTGCCTCGCGCGCATTGGCAATGCCCGTGCCCGTGCCGGGGTCTCCCGCGGACGCTCGGAACATGACGAGCGACCCGGCCATTCCCGCTTGTTCGTAGTCGTAGCCGTTGCGGCGAGCCCACGCAACGATGTGTTCCGTACACTCGACCGCTCGCGCGAGGTCGCCCGCCCCCAGCGCGATCCATTCCTCCGCGGCCCATACGTCGTAGAGATCGTCGTCATCGGGGCCGTCTGCTGCCGCCCGAGCCTCGTCGCAGAGCTGCTCGGCTCGGCCGCGGTCACCTCGAAACGCGGCCAGGAGTGCGGCGTGCGCGAGCACGAGAGTGAGGCGATCGAGGTCCGTCGCTCGCACGAGCTCGAGCACCGCATCGGCGGAGTCCAACATCGCCCGCCCGACCGTGAACGTGCCAAGCGGGCTCCGCGTTCCGGTTGCCAAGAGCTCGACGGCCGTCGGCGTGTCCTCGCGGGCGATGGCCCAGCTCACCGCGGTGCGGAGATTCTCGGCATCGCGGTCGACGCGCGCGAACCACTCGGCCTGCTCGGGCCCTTGAGAGCCTGCGAGCGCGACCGAAAGCCACTCGGCGAAATGTCGGGAGTGCCGGTCTCGTGTCGCGTCACGATCTTGTGGTTCGAGGCACTCTTCGGCGTACTGGCGGATCGTCTCCAGCAGCCGGTAGTACGTGTCCCCCGCGCTGTCGGTGTCGGCGACGACGAGCGAACGCATGACGAGCCCGGACACCAGGTCGAGAACGTCATCGGGCCCGATCGCCTCACCTGCGCAGGTCGCCTCCGCGGCTTCGAGTGTGCAGCCGCCCGCGAACACCGAGAGGCGCGCCAGCATCAGCTGCTCCTCCGACGCGAGCAGGTCGTAGGACCAGTCGATCGCGGCGCGGAGGGTCGCGTGGCGTTCGATGGCACCGCGTTCGCCCCCCGCGAGGATCCGGAACCGTTGGTCGAGGCGCTGGGCGAGCTGGGCCGGGCTCAGCGCCGCGACGCGTGCCGCGGCGAGCTCGATCGCGAGCGGGATGCCGTCGAGCCGGCGGCACACCTCGGCGATGGCAGGCGCGTTCGCGTCGGTGACCTCGAAGTCTGCCTTCACTGCGACCGCGCGCTCGACGAAGAGCTGTTCCGATTCGCTCTCGGCCAACGAACGCACCGCGACGAGGCGTTCGCCGCTGATGCCGAGACCCTCTCGGCTCGTTGCCAACACGACGAGCTGCAGGCAGGCATGTTCGAGCGTGCGGACGAGCTCGGCTGCGGGGGCGAGGAGGTGCTCGCAGTTGTCGAGCACGACGAGGAGTTGCTTCGGGCGGACGAACTCGATGAGGGTGTCGAGCACGGGGATTCCCGGCCGAGTCGGCGCGCCGAGCGCCGCCGCGACAGCATCCGCGACGACGCCCGGGTCGCGGACGCTCGCTAACTCGACCAGCCTCGCGCCCTCGCGGAACCGCGCCTGCAGTTCGCTCGCGACCTGCAACGCGAGGCGCGTCTTGCCGACTCCACCGACACCGGTGAGGGTCACCACGCGCGCCGCATCGAGGAGTCCGACGATCTCGCGCACGTCCCGTTCGCGTCCGACGAAGGAGCTGACTTGCGCGGGCAGGTTTTCCGGGAACGCGTCGAGGGTCAGGAGTGCCGGAAACTCGCTCGGAAGACCCACCGCCACGAGCTGAAAGATCGCGATCGGCGTTGCGACGTCGCGCAACCGGTGTTCGCCCAGCGGAACGAGATCGACTCCGTCGGCGAGGTCGTTGCCCACGACGGCCGCGGTGGCGTCGGAAACGACGATCTGGCCGCCGTGACCGACGCCCATCAAACGGGCTGCACGGTTGGTGGACGATCCGTAGTAGTCGCCGGCACGTTGTTGAGCTTCGCCCGTGTGCACGCCCATCCGGACCCGCAACCTGGTGAGCTCGGGCCACGGTTCCTGCTCGATCGTGACCTGGGCGGCGAGCGCGGCCCCGATCGCGTCGTGCGCACTCGCGAACACCGCGTGGAAGCCGTCACCGGTGGTCTTGACCACATGCCCGTTCTGCGACTCGATCGCCGACCGAACGATCTCGTCGTGGCGCGTGAGCGCGCCGTGCATCGCATCGGGATTGTCTTCCCACAGACGCGTCGATCCCTCGAGGTCGGTGAACAGGAACGTCACCGTCCCGCTCGGCAGTTCGGTCAAGATTCCCTCCCGAATGCTGTGGCGCTCCAGTCAACCAGGGTCCGCGGTGAGGCGAAAGAGGAACCGGCGCTCAGAACGCTGACTGCAGTGTTTCGAACATCGGAAAGTGGCGGACGTTCAGTGTCATCAGCTCCGCACCCAATTCCTCCGCGGTCGCGGCGATCACGTAGTCGACGATGTCGATACCCGCGTGCGAGCTTCGGTACTGGCGGAGCATTGACCCGGCGCGCACGGCGATCGCGTCGCTCACCGGCTCGAGGCGCAGGGCGGAGAAGAGGCGAGATACGTCGGCTCGTTCGCCGCTGCGCATCCCGCCCTCGATCTCGACTCGCGAGAGCACGCTCGCGGCTGCCGTGCAGCTCCCCACGGACTCCCGAAGCAGGTTGGTGGCGCCGGGCACGCCGCGCAGGTGCGCGATGAGCACCGTCGAGTCGAAGAGAAGGGTCACAATCCGAGCTCGGTCAGGCGCTCGGCGGCCGTTGCGCCACGCACGTCCTCCAACCACTCCGGCCAGTCGGGTGCGTCGTGCAAGAGACCCGCGGTGGCGTCGATCGCGGCGATCCGATCGGCTGCGCCGTCGTCGAAGCCCAACGCGCGATCGAGGATCC
Organism: Acidimicrobiia bacterium; assembly: GCA_040880805.1. Taxonomy (NCBI): domain Bacteria; kingdom Bacillati; phylum Actinomycetota; class Acidimicrobiia; species Acidimicrobiia bacterium. The sequence continues at coordinate 54,842 of JBBDHW010000053.1, forward strand.
TACGCACAACCTCTGCTTGGGAGACACCACCGTCCTTCGCGAGGCGGGCGATCTGTCGGCGCTGTTCCTTGCTGAGATAGATCTGTGTACGCTCCATACATCAGCAGCATACAGCAAACCGGGGCCCCGAACACGCGTACGGTCGCCGTACGATGAGTCGGTGACCGAGACCGACGTGCTGCTTGCAGGGTTGAACCCGGTGCAGCGCGAGGCGGCGTCGGCGCCCGACGGGCCGATCCTCGTGATCGCGGGTGCGGGCAGCGGCAAGACGCGGGTGCTCACCCACCGGGTCGCCTTCCTCGTCGCCGAGAAGCGCGTCTCGCCGTTCGGCCTGCTCGCGATCACGTTCACCAACAAGGCCGCGGGCGAGATGAAGGAGCGGGTCGCCGACCTCGTCGGCCCCGTGGCGCACCGGATGTGGGTGTCCACCTTCCACTCCGCGTGCGCGCGCATCCTCCGGCGTGAGGCGCCGGTACTCGGCTACCGGTCGTCGTTCTCGATCTACGACCAGTCCGACGCCGTCCGCCTCACCGACTATGTGCGGCGCGATCTCAACCTGGATCCCAAGCGCTTCCCCGCCCGACGGTTGCACGGGGCGATCTCGGCGCTGAAGAACGAGCTCGTCACACCCGAGCAGGCCGGCGACCGTGCGTTCACCCCGCCCGAGTACCGGGTGGCCGAGGTGTACCGCGAGTACCAGCGCCGGCTGCTCGAGGCGTCGGCCGTCGACTTCGACGATTTGCTCGTGCTCAGCGTGCGGCTGTTCCGCGAGCATCCCGACGTGCTCGCGCGCTGGCGCGCACGGTTCAGCCAGGTGCTCGTCGACGAGTTCCAGGACACGAACGTCGCGCAGTGGGAGCTCGTGCGCATGCTCACCGAAGAGCACCGCAACGTGCTGGTCGTAGGAGATACGGATCAGTGTCTTGTCGAGGGCACCGCGATCACCATGGGAGATGGTTCACGCCGTCGCATCGAGCAAGTGCGCGCGGGCGATGAGGTGCTTTCCTGCTACGGGAGCGGCGACTTCCGACCGGCGCGCGTCATGCGCGTGCACCGATCGACCGCTCCGAGCGGCATCGCGATCACCACACAGAGCGGCCGGCGCATCGTGTCAACGGCGGACCACGTCCATTTCGCCGGTAAAAGAGCGCGATCTGACACGGAAACCGTGCCAAACCGCGTGCGATTGGAGGACGCGAGCAGCTGGCCGGTCGCCTCGTCGGTTCGGAGCGGAATGATCATGCACGACGAGCACGGTAGGCCGGATCCGGTCACGTGGGTCGAACGGGTGCAGCTCGACCGGCTGGTCTACGACCTCGACGTCGAGGGCACGCACAACTTCGTGGCCGACGGTCTCGTCACGCACAACTCGATCTACAAGTTCCGCGGGGCCGACTTCCGCAATCTCATGCGGTTCGAAGAAGTGTTCCCCGACGCGACCGTGATCGTGCTCGAGCAGAACTACCGGTCCACCCAGCGGATCCTCGACGCCGCGAACGCGGTCATCGCCAACAACGCGGCGCGGCGGCCGAAGCAGTTGTGGACCGAGCAGATCGGCGGCGAGCTCATCACCCGCTACCACGCGGAGGACGAGCACGACGAGGCCGGCTTCGTGGTGCGCGAGACGATGCGCCTGGTGGAGACCGACGGCGAGCGGTTCAACGACGTCGCGGTCTTCTATCGCACGAACGCGCAGAGCCGCGTCATCGAGGAGCAGCTCGTGCGCGCAGGCGTTCCGTACCGCGTGGTCGGCGGCGTGAAGTTCTACGACCGCCGCGAGGTGAAGGACCTCCTCGCGTACCTCCGCGCCCTCGTGAACCCCGACGACGAAGTGAGCTGGCGGCGAATGGTGAACACGCCCAAGCGTGGGGTCGGCGAGACGTCAGTGAACCGTGTGTCCGCCTACGCCCAGGGCGCCGGGCTCACATTCCGCGAAGCGCTGCACGAAGCCGCCACCGCCGGCGTCACCGGCAAGGCGCTCGGCGGCATCGGGGAGCTGCTCGAGCTCATGGACACGTTCGAGTACGCGGCGGAATCGGGCGTGGCGGCCACGGTGGAAGCGGTGCTCGAGGAAACCGGCTATGTCGCGGAGCTGGAAGCCGAGCACACCATCGAAGCGCAGGGACGGATCGAGAACCTCCAGGAGCTCGTGGGCGTCTGCCGCGAGTTCGACGAGGCGATCGAAGCCGGCGACCTCACCGGGCTCCCGGGAATCGCGGGAGTGGGTACCGCCGACACGGATGCTGTACCGGTCCTGCCCACGGGACTCGTTCGCGTCCAGGCATTTCTCGAAGCGATCTCGCTCGTCACCGACCTCGACACCGCCGAGGGCGCGGGTGGCGAACAGAGCGCGGTCACACTGATGACCCTGCACTCGGCGAAGGGCCTCGAGTTCCCGGTGGTGTTCATCACCGGCCTCGAAGACGGCGTGTTCCCGCACGTCCGGAGCCTCGGTGACCCCGACGAGCTCGAGGAGGAGCGGCGTCTCTGTTACGTGGGCATCACGCGAGCACGCGAGCGGCTGTACCTGTGCCACGCGTGGTCACGGATGCTGTTCGGTTCCACCGACTACTACCCACCGAGCCGGTTTCTCTCCGAGATCCCCGAGGAGCTCGTGCACGCGCAGGAGAGCGCGAAGCCGATCGGGCGGGGACGCAGGCACCGCGAAGCGGTGGTCGAGGCTGCGCTCGCGGCGTCGGCGTCCGCGCCGTCGGGTGCGCGCGGTGCCGAGAGCCTCGGGATCCGAGTGGGCGACGACGTCGCGCACGAGAAGTTCGGCGAAGGTGTCGTGCTCGAGCTGATCGGTGACGGCGACAAGACCGAAGCGGTCGTCAACTTTCCCGAGGTGGGAGAGAAGCGACTGCTGCTCGCCTGGGCACCGCTCCAGAAGATCTAGTTGCTCACCGACGCCGCGGTATCGCGGTCAGCGGCGGCCGCCCGCCCGTACCGCGAGCACGCCGGCGATGAGCAACCCGAAGCCGAGGCCGGGTGTGAGGGGTAGCTCCATGTACGAGGTGACTCGCCCGAACGGAAACCCACCCATACCGGTGGCCGCGAGCACGAGGAAGCCGCACCCGCAGGCGACGACGCCTGCCGCCGCCAACGCCGACCACGCCGGACTCGCGGGACTCGCGGGGCTCGCGGGGGCGCCGGTGCCGGGTCGCTCCAACCACGGGACCGGACGGTGCTCGAAGAAGACCGCCACGCCGACCACGACCAGTGTGGTCGCGAGGATCGCGAACGTGTGCAGCGGCGTGGCGAGCCAGAAGCCGATGTCGTCGATGGAGCCGCGGGTGAACCCGACCTCGTGTTCGAGCACGGTGATCCCGACGAGCGCCGTGAGATGCCAGAGGTACACCGTCATTGCCGCCGCCCCGGCGGCGGCAATGGCCTGCCACAACCGTGGACGGGCGCACAGCCGATCCAGCCACGGCCACACGAGACCGACCAACGAGATCAGCACGACGGAGTGCAGGGCGAGCGCGAGTGTCGGCGGCGCCATATTGGAGATCGGCTCGCCCGGCATCCCGATCATCGAGATCGGGTAGGGCAACAGCGCGACGAGCGCGACGTTCAAGGAGAGCGCCGCGAGCGCGGTGCACGCGAACACACGGGCACCCCGACCGACGCGGTCGCGCACGACGAGACCGAGCGTCGCGGCCATGAACCACACGAGCAGGAAGTTCGCGACCGCGATACCACCGGTGACGTGGAAGCGGCCGATGTCGACCAGGGCGATCACGGCGACGAGCGCGGCCACCGCCGGGAGTCCGAACTCGGCGAGACGCACCTGCCACCGGCTCGTTGCGATCACGAACAGGTACACGCCGAGAAACCACAGCAGCTGGGTGGAGAGCTTTCCGAGAGGAGCGGGGGGGGGGGGGGGG
>JBBDHW010000053.1:58738-76370 GCA_040880805.1 Acidimicrobiia bacterium
GCGCCTCCACGGACGTGAACGTGATCGCGCTCATCGGGGAGCGCGGCCGCGAGGAGGAGAACGAGTGGCACCCAGATCGCGAGGTAGAAGATGACGGGACGGATCAGGCGGCGGACCCGGTGCCACAACCAGGTTCGCCACGGTTCACCACGCGCGCACGCCGACGCGTACGAGAGCCGGTTCGCGATCGCCCCGGCCGCAAAGAAGAGTGGCATCACCTGCAACGCCCACGTGGCGATCTTGAACTCGGGAACCTCGGCGAGCAGATTGCCGACCGTCGGGGTCCCGTGGCGCCAGGTCACCACGGCCATGAGGATGTGCCCGAAGACGACGACGAGCAGGCTCCCGGCGCGCAGCAGATCGACCACGCGGTCTCGCGCCGGCGGCGTGTTCGGGACGGCCGAGCCGGCGCCGCGCCACAGGGCGACGCCCGGGATCAATCGAACCCCCGATCGGCTGGGAGGACGATCGTGGACGGCACCGACGCGGGCTTCGTCCACGGTCACCAGATCATCGTGGGGGCAGCGGCCCCGCTCGACCAGGGCCGAACGGCCTCGGACACGACTGGTGGATCCGCCTAGATGACGCGGATTCATGGGCGCGTGCGCTCCGCTCAGTGAGTAAATCGCGCCACTGAATCGCGCGACTGTCGGATCCGGCCTAGTTGGCGGAGCTCGCGGGCTCGGGCGCGGGGAGCTTCTTGCGCAGGTCGACGAACAAGATGCCCTTGTTCTCACCGGCGGGGTCGATGAAGTCCTCGTAGCGGTCGAGCTCGCCGCTCCGGTGCTGGTCGCCGTGGCAGTCGACAAAGCGGTCGATCTGGCCCTTCCACTTGATGTGGCAGTCTTTCGTGTCGGGGAGCAGGGTGGAGAGTGCGACGATGCTGCCGCGCTCCAAGGCGAACAGGATGCTCCGCTGGCCGCCGAACGGGTCGGGGAAGTAGTAGGGGCCCCCGTCGCGCAGGTCGGAACGCACGGAGCTCGCCAGCCCCGCCTGGAAGGGCTGGTAGTTCTTGGGTCCGCCCTCGCTGGTCGCGAAGAGGAGCACGACGGCGACGAGCACGCCCGCGACGAGCACGGCCGCGGTGGCCATGAGGAGGAGCCGGGTGTCGGATCGGTCGGGCGGCATGGCTCACAGTTTGTCAAGCCCAGGTCGATCCGCCACGATTGCGCCGACTTTCCGGAGGGACCTTCGTGGATTTGTTCGAGTACCAGGGCAAGCTGCTGTTCGCGCGCTACGGCATCCCGGTGTCGCCGGGCGCACCGGCCACCACCGTTGCGCAGGCCGTCGAGGAGGCCAACGGGCTGGGCTACCCCGTGGTGGTGAAGGCCCAGGTGCAGGTGGGCGGCCGCGGGAAAGCCGGCGGCATCAAGCTCGCCGCCGACGCGGCCGAAGCCCGCGCCCACGCCGAGGCGATTCTCGGCATGGACATCAAGGGCCACATCGTCGAGGTGGTCTGGATCGAGAAGGCGAGCGACATCGCCGAGGAGTACTACGCGTCGTTCACCCTCGACCGGGCCGCAAAGCTGCACCTGGGCATGCTGTCGGCGCAGGGTGGCGTGGAGATCGAGCAAGTCGCGGCCGAAAACCCGGACGCGATCGCGCGCATCCACGTGGATCCGGTCGACGGGTTGAGCGAGCCGCGATGCCGGGAGTGGGTCGAGGCGGCACGGTTGAACCCGCGAGCCACCGAGGGCGCGGTCGAGGTGCTCCTCAACCTGTACCGCGCGTACACGGAGGGTGACGCCGACCTCGTCGAGATCAACCCACTCATCCTCACTCCTGACGGGCGGGTGCACGCGCTCGACGCGAAGGTCACGCTCGACGACAACGCCGTGTTCCGACACCCCGACTACGTCGAGTACGACGCCACGCAGGTACGCGACACGCGCGAGCGGTTCGCGCACGAGCGCGGGCTGCAGTACGTGGGCCTCGACGGATCGGTCGGTGTGATCGCGAACGGCGCGGGGCTCGCGATGAGCACCGTCGACATCGTGAACCAGGTAGGTGGTTCGCCGGCGAACTTCCTCGACATCGGCGGCGGTGCAAATGCCGACGTGATGGCCGGCGCGCTCGAGGTGATTACGAGCGACGTCAATGTACGTTCGATCTTCATCAACATCTTCGGCGGGATCACGAAGGGCGAGGAAGTGGCGACTGGCATCGTGCAGGCGCTCGAACGCGTGCAGATCGACTCACCGATCGTGATCCGTCTCGACGGGACGAACGCCGACGAGGGGCGCGCGATCCTCGAACCACATCTGTCCGACAAGTTGCGCATGGAGCCGACGATGCTCGAGGCCGCGCGCCTCGTCGTGGAGCTTGCCAAATGAGCATCTTCGTCGACGAGAACACGTTGGTCGTCTACCAGGGTCTCACCGGTGGGCAGGGCAGCTTCTACGGTCCGCTGAACCGCGACTACGGCACCCAGGTCGTCGGCGGTACCAATCCGAAGAAGGCGGGCACCGACGTCGACGGCATCCCCGTGTTCGGCACCGTCGCCGAAGCGATCGAGGCGACCGGTGCCGACGCGTCGTGCATCTTCATCCCGGCGCCGGGCGTGCGCGCCGCGGTGATGGAAGCGGCCGAGGCCGGCATCGGGTTCATCGCATGCATCACCGAAGGCGTACCCGCGCACGACGAGGCGTGGTTCTACAACTTGCTGCGCCGCGATTTCCCGAACACGCGGCTGCTCGGCCCCAACTGCCCGGGGATCATCAGCCCCGGCAAGTGCAACATCGGCATCACGGCCGGCCACATCGCCAAGGCAGGTGGGCCAGTGGGTATCGTGAGCCGCTCCGGCACGCTCACCTACCAGGCGCTCTACGAGCTCAAGCAGAAAGACGTCGGCGTGACTACGTGCGTGGGCATCGGCGGCGACCCGGTCCCCGGCACGAGCTTCATCGACTGCCTGCGCGCGTTCGAAGCCGATCCCGAGACATCGGCCGTGATGATGATCGGCGAGATCGGCGGCTCGGCCGAGGAAGAAGCCGCCGAGTTCATCAAGGAGCACATGAGCAAGCCGGTCGTCGCGTACGTGGCCGGCGTGACCGCGCCGCCGGGCAAGAAGATGGGCCACGCGGGGGCGATCGTGTCGGGCGGGAAGGGCACGGCCGACGCGAAGATCGCGGCGCTGCGTGACGCCGGCGCGCAGGTGGGCCGGAACCCCACCGAAGCGGGCGAACTGATGGCCGAGGTCGTCGCCAAACTCTGACGACGGGTCTCTGAGTCCTACGCCGCCGCTTCGTCGGGCATCGGGAGTATGTCGCCACCGGGAGGTGTGGGTTCCGGCGGCGCGGGTTGGTCGTCGCCGTCGTTGGGCTCACCCAGCACCGGTGCGAGCCACCACGCGATCACTCCCAAACCCGCGGCGAATGCGAGCGCGATGCCGCCGACTCCCGCCGCGCTACTGGGTGCGATGTCGACGAGCACCGCGACGAGTCCGCCGAACACGGTGAGCACGCCGATCCAGGTGGTCGCGCGGCGCCGCTCGCCTTGCGCGCCGACGATGCCGACCACGGCGCCCGCGGCCACTGCGAGCAGACCACCCAGCAGCACGCTCTCGTTTCCCCCGAGGACGACCGCGCCGGTGATCGCCTCCAGCGCGCCCACCGCAATGAACGGCGTGGCCGCGCCCTCGAACTTCCTCCGGTCGAGCACCGTGCCGGCGCCGAGGAAGATGAGCCCGAGCACGAGTGCCACTGTGGCGGTGGAGTTGGTGGTGTCGTCGGCATTCGAGAACGACGAGTCGCCGGTGTTGAAGCCGAAGCCGTCGGTGCTCGAGCTTCCATTCGAGATCTCGCCCTGGAACGGCACGATGTTGTTGCTCTGACTTCCCGCCACCTCGAAGCTCAACCAGCTCGCGAAGAGGAGCAGCGTGCCCGCGAGGAAGATCGCCCGGCCTTTCGTCCAGGTGACGAGGTACAGCACGAGGTAACAGGCCAGGGTCAGCAGGTAGATCGCTCGTACATCGCCGCGGCCGCCGTTGCCGTCGCCGAGGAGTCCGAAGCCCCACACGAGCGGGATGCTGAGCACGAGGGCGGTGACGCATGCCGAGCGGATCGGCCCCGGGAGGACGAAGCCGACGGCCAATGCTGCGATCGCGAGCAGGGCGTCGAACGCGACGCCCGGTGCGGTCGGGTCGTCGCTGGTGACCTCCACGACGAACGCCACGATCGCCACCACTGCGAAGGCGCCCGCGGCCGCCCCGAGGACGTGGGCGAACCCGGGCGGTGGCCGGCGCTGCACGCGCCAACCAAGGCGTGGGATAGGAATCGCGGCTTCATCCATCGGTCAGCGCCCCCCGACCGTGCTGGCAGTGCTCAGGCTGTGGGCGGGGTTGCCCCTCCGTCTTTGCTTCCCCCGAGGCCACCCGGCAGCTCGCCGGCCTCCTTGCTGTTGAGGAAGGCCCCCACCACGAGGCCCGCGGAAGAGAGCAGCCCGAGGAAGATGCCGATCTTGCGCTCCTTCGAGACGCCGCTGCCGCTGAGGTCGACACCGCCCGTTCCCGGACCCACGATCACCTTGATGAGGATGAAGACGAACGACGCGATGGCGATCCCCAAGATGATGTGTCCCCACTTGACCGAACCCAGCTCTGGAAGGGAGACCTCTCGCATCTTCAACACGACGTAGACCACGCAGGCGACGCCGAGGACCACCGCCAGCCAGCACAGCGTGAACTTCCACGCACTGCCCGAGGTTGAGATCGGGCCGTACGAGAAGCCGAGCCAGGGGAAGAAGGAGAAGATCAGCAGGAGGATCCCGCTCGCTCCCATGATCTTGTCGCCAAGCGTCAATTTGTTCAGGTCCATGCCCGTCCTCCGACAGCCGCGACTGGATGAGCCGCTTGGGCGTTGCGATCATCTGATCACGCGGCGCGCCGGAGCGCAAGGACCCTCGGGGACCGCCGTCGCCGCAGTCGCTCGGCTACGTTGCGGTCGTGAGGCGGATCGGAGTGCTGGCGTCGGGCACCGGCACCATTCTGCACGCCCTCCTGGCCGCCGACCTCCCGATTGTCGTGGTGCTGGTCGACCGCGAATGCGCCGCGATCGAGATCGCGCGCTCGGCCGGCATCACCGTCGAGATCGTGGAGCGTACGAGCTTCGGGAAGAACTTCGACCGCGTCGCCTATACGAACGACGTCGTCGATGCGCTCACGCGGCACCGCGTCGACCTCGTCGCCATGGCCGGGTTCGGCACGATCCTCGACAAGCCGGTGTTCGACGCGTTCCCCGATCGCATCTTCCTCACGCACCCGGCGCTCCTCCCGGCATTCAAGGGCTGGCACGCGGTCGACGACGCGCTCGCGGCGGGCGTGAAGGTCACCGGCTGCACCGTGCTCTTCGCACGCCTCGAGGTCGACGAGGGTCCGATCATTGCGCAGGAGGCGGTGCGCGTGCTCGACGACGACACCGCCGAGACCCTGCACGAGCGCATCAAGGAAGTGGAGCGACGCCTCTACCCCGAGGTTCTGCGCCGATTCGCCGACGAGGACGCTTGATGCGCGCACTGCTCTCGGTGTGGGACAAGACCGGCCTGGTCGACTTCGCCCGCGGGTTGCACGAGCTCGGCTGGGAACTGGTGGGCTCGTCGAGTACGGCGCGCGCGATCGACGAAGCGGGCATTCCGGTGATGCACCTCGCCGACGTCACCGGCTTTCCGGAGATGCTCGACCACCGCGTGGTCACGCTCCACCCGAAGGTCCACGGAGGGATCCTCGCCGATCGTGGCAAGGCGTCCCACGTCGCCGACCTCGAGCAGTACGACATCGCGCCGTTCGACATGGTCGTCAGCAACCTCTACCCGTTCCGCGAGTCACCCGACATCGAGACCATCGACATCGGCGGGCCGGCCATGACGCGCGCCGCCGCGAAGAACCACGCGTGGGTGGCCATCGTCACCGACCCCGCGCAGTACCCCGACGTGCTTGCGGAGCTCCGCGAGCAGGGCGCGCTGAGCAACGGCACGCGCCGCGCGCTCGCGCTGGAAGCATTCGCGCGGACTGCCGCGTACGACGCCGCGATCGTGGCCTGGCTCCAACGCGACGACGCGCTGCCCGAGCACCTCGTGCTCGCGCTCGATCGCACCGGCGAGGCGCTCCGTTACGGCGAGAACCCGCATCAACAGGCCGCGCGGTACCGCACCGCCGGCACCACGAGCTGGTGGGACGGCGTGGTGCAGCACAGCGGCCTCGCGCTCTCGTATCTCAACCTCTATGACGCCGACGCGGCATGGAACATCGCGCACGATCTGGGGGCTCAGCCCACGTGCGCCATCATCAAGCACGCCAACCCGTGTGGTGTCGCGGTCGCCGACGACATCGCGACCGCGTATCATCGCGCGCTGGAGTGCGACGAACGCTCCGCGTTCGGAGGGATCGTCGCGCTGAACCGGCCGATCGACGCCGCCACCGCGGAGCGCATGGTCGCCGGCCCGCAGGCCGACGTCGTGATCGCCCCCGGCTATGCGGAGGGCACGCTCGAGGCGCTCCGCAAGAAGCGCAGGAATACGCGTTTACTCGTTGCGCCTCCGCCGGAACCGCCGGCGCTCGACATCCGGCAGATCTCCGGTGGCTTCCTCGTGCAAACTCCGCACGAGTTCATCGCGGCGCGCGACGACTGGCGCGTCGTCACCAAGCGCGCGCCCACCGAGGCGGAGTGGCGCGATGCGGCGCTCGCGTGGCGCATCTGCGGGCACGTGAAGTCGAACGCGATCGTGCTCGTGAAAGACGGCCAGGCCGTCGGTATCGGCGCGGGCCAGCAGAACCGCGTGCAGTCGGGTGAGATCGCGGCCGAGAAAGCCGCGGGCCGCGCCGCGGGTGGCGCGTGCGCGTCTGACGCGTTCTACCCGTTTCCCGACGGGGTCGAGGCAGCAGCGGCCGCGGGCGTCGCGGTGGTGGTGCAACCGGGTGGTTCGGTCGGCGACGAGAAGGTGATCGAAAAGGCCGACGAGCTCCGGCTCGCGATGGTCTTCACTGGCGAGAGGCATTTCTTGCACTGATGGTGCGCGACCGATGACAGCCAAGTTGATGCCGGGTGGGCCGGTGGCCGACGCCGTGTTCGAGGAATTGAAGCCGCGCATCGACGCGCTCACCGCTTTGGGCCACCAGATCGGGCTCGGCACCATCCTCGTGGGCGACGAGTCGGCGAGCGTTCGATACGTCGGGATGAAGATGAGCCGCGCGCAAGAGTTCGGCTGGGCGTCGCCGCACATCCACCTGTCCGAGGACGCGACGCAGGCCGACGTCGTCGCCGCGATCCGTGAGTTCAACGACGACTCGGGAGTGGACGCGTTCCTCGTGCAGCACCCGACGCCTCCTCAAATCGATTACGACGCTGCGCTGCTCGAGATGGATCCCGACAAAGACGTCGACGGCATGCACCCGGTGAACATGGGGCGGCTCGCGATGTCGATACCCGGGCCGGTGCCCTGCACCCCGGCAGGGATCGAAGCGTTGCTCGCGCACTACGAGATCCCCGTCGCCGGACACGAGGTGTGCATCCTCGGTCGGGGGTACACGCTCGGTCGTCCGCTCGCGTTGCTGCTCTCACAGAAGCGGCCAACCGCCAATGCCGCGGTCACCGTCGTGCACACGGGTGTGCCCGACTGGCCGCGCTACACGCAGCGCGCCGAGATCGTGGTCGCCGCCGCGGGAGTTCCGGGCATCTTGCAGCCCGAGCACATCACGGCGGGGTCGGTGGTGGTGGGAGGCGGCGTGCGCTACGAGGGCCGCAAGCTGCTCCCCGACGTCGACGAGCGCTGCGAGGAGGTCGCGGGCGCAATCACACCGCGTGTTGGCGGCGTCGGACCTACGACGATCGCGATGCTGTTCCGCAATGCGGTCGAAGCCGCCGAGCGCCGCGCGTCGTGAGTGCCGAACCCGTACCGACTGGCCGGGCGGAGCAGGTCTGCCCGTTGTGTGGCGCACCGATCGCACCGTCGGCCATGCGCTGCGAGTCGTGCGGGATGACGCTCGCCGGCGGGGGCGACCGCCCCGGCCTCTTCACGCGCCGCACGCTCTGGTTGTGGGCCGGTGCCTTGTTCGTGATCTACCTGGTCGTGCTCACCGTCGTCGCGACCGTCCACGACTGACCTCGACTGACCCGCGCGACTCGGTCGCCGGTACGATGAGCCGGTTTTCCGTTCAGGCACGGAGCCGGCCTTCCACCGAGTAGGAGCAGGTTGATGCCCGAGAAGATCACGCTGACCGACGGCCGGCTCAACGTTCCCGAAGAGCCCATCATCCCCTTCATCGAGGGCGACGGCACCGGCGTCGACATCTGGCCGGCCGCGCAACTCGTGATGGACGCCGGCGCGGCGAAATTCGGCAAGAAGATCGAGTGGAAGGAAGTCCTGGCGGGCGAGAAAGCCTTCAACGAGACCGGCGAGTGGCTTCCCCAGGCGACCGTCGACACGTTCTCGGAGTACCTGATCGGCATCAAGGGCCCGCTCACCACGCCGATCGGCGGCGGGATCCGCAGCCTCAACGTGGCGTTGCGCCAGCTCCTCGACCTCTACGTGTGTCTGCGCCCGGTGCGCTGGTTCACGGGTGTGCCGTCTCCGGTAAAGCACCCCGAGAAGGTCGACATGGTGATCTTCCGCGAGAACACCGAAGACATCTATGCCGGGCTCGAGGTGGAGGAAGGCACACCCGAGGCGCGCAAGCTGATCCAGCTCCTGCACGAGAACCTCGGCTGGGACATCCGCGCCGACTCGGGCATCGGCATCAAGCCGATCTCGATCTACGGATCGAAACGACTCATCCGCGCCGCGATCGAGTATGCAGTCGCGAAGAAGCGCTCGAGTGTCACGATGGTCCACAAGGGCAACATCCAGAAGTTCACCGAAGGCGCGTTCCGCAACTGGGGCTACGAGCTCGTGCGTGAAGAGTTCTCCGACGTCGCCGTCGGCTGGGACGACTGCGGTGGCGATCCTGGCGGCAAGATCCTGGTGAAGGACGCGATCGCCGACATCACACTCCAGCAGGTGCTCACGCGGCCCGACGAGTTCGACGTGATCGCGACCACGAACCTGAATGGCGACTACCTGTCCGACGCGCTCGCCGCCCAGGTCGGCGGCATCGGGATCGCGCCCGGCGGCAACATCAACTACGTCACCGGTCACGGCATCTTCGAGGCAACGCACGGCACCGCACCGAAGTACGCGGGGCAGGACAAGGTGAACCCCGGATCGCTGCTGTTGTCGGGCGTGATGATGTTCGAGCATCTCGGTTGGGAAGACGCCGCCGACGCGATCGTGCGTGCACTCGAGGCCACCATCGCCGAGAAGATCGTCACTTACGACTTCGCCCGTCTCATGGACGACGCCACCGAGGTCAAGACGTCGGAGTTCGCGCAAGCCATCGTCGACCGCTTGTAAGGGAATGGGGTGCTGCTCGCCGAGCTGAACGTGCGTCACACGCGGAGGCACATGCCCACGCGACGCGTGGCGCTCGACGACGGCTACCTGCCCACGAGCGGTTCGGCGTTCGGCGGCGCGCTGCTCGGCGCGGTGATCGCCGAGCACGTACCGGGGCTCGACGAAGAGCAGTTGGACGCGTTGAGTCGACTCGCCGACGCCGCACGTGACGGCCTCACGGTGCCGCGCATCGCGTTGCGCTACCGGCTCCAGACCGACACGCACGGCCTCGATCTCTCGCGACACCGGATCATCAGCGCCGACGTCGAAGCCGGCTCCCCGCGCCCGGTCCTCGAGCTCGACCGGCACGGTCCACCGGCGCCGCAGGTGATCGGCGCGCTGATGGCGTCGGCCGCCCTGCCACCGTCGGGCCGCCGCGTCGCGTTCCGCTTCGTCGACGCCGCGGTCGCGCGCCCCGGGTTCCTCCCCGAGGGCCTCGAGGTGCGGCGCATGTTCGAGGGCCTGCCCGGGCTGCGGCCGTTCCCGCCCGGTGCGCGGGCGCCGGTTTCGGGCACCGCCGACGAGTGGCGCGGGGTGCCGTCGGAGCGGCGTTGGGCGATGGAGGTGCTGGGTCTGCGTTCGGGCATGCTCGTCGAGCGCGACGACGTGCAGAAGCGGTTCCGCCGCCTCGTGCGCCTCGCACATCCCGACCACGGCGCCGGGAGCGCGGGTGCCGCGGAGCGCATCGCCGAGCTCGCCGACGCGCGCGAGTTGCTGCTCGGCCTCGCCGACTCGGCGGACGCGCGACCGGCGGGATAGCTTCACAAACCATGGCAGCTACTCCGGTCCACGTCACCGTCAGCGGCGCGAGCGGCAACGTCAGCTACGCGCTGCTCACTCGCATCGCGAGCGGCCAACTCCTCGGGCACGACCAACCAGTGGTGCTCCGTCTGCTCGACATCGAGCCCGCGATGGGCGCGCTCGAGGGAGTGGTGATGGAGCTCGAGGACGGCGCGCATCCACTGCTCGCCGGGATCGAGGCCACCTCCGACCCGAAGCACGCGTTCGCCGGTGCGTCGTGGGTGCTGCTCGTCGGCTCCATCCCGCGCAAGGAGGGCATGGAGCGCGGCGACCTCCTCAAGATCAACGGCGGCATCTTCGGGCCGTACGGCGCGGCGATCAACGAGCACGCGGCGAGCGACGTGCGGGTCCTGGTTGTCGGCAATCCGTGCAACACGAACTGTCTGATCGCCCGTTCGCACGCGCCCGATATCCCGGCCAGCCGCTGGTTCGCGATGACGCGGCTCGATGAGAACCGGGCGCGCACGCAACTCGCGAAGAAGGCCGGCGTGCACCACGCCGAGGTGACGAACATGGCTATCTGGGGCAACCACTCCGCCACGCAGTTCCCCGACTTCGTGCACGCGCGGATCGGCGGCCGCCCGGTGCCCGAGGTAATCACCGATCGTGCGTGGCTCGAAGGCGAGTTCATCGAGACGATCCAGAAGCGCGGCGCCGCGATCATCGCCAAGCGCGGCCAGTCGTCGGCGACCTCGGCGGCGCAGGCGATCATCGACTCGGTGAACAGCATCCACATGCCCACGCCCGCCGACGACTTCCACTCGCTTGTCGTGATGAGCTCGGGTGAGTACGGGGTTCCCGAGGGTCTGCAATTCGGCTTCCCCGTGCGAAGCGATGGCACGTCTTGGTTGGTCGTGGAAGGCATCGAGCACGACGACTTCGCGAAGTCGAAGATCGATGCCACGATCGCGGAGCTCGTCGAGGAGCGCGACGAAGTCCGCGACCTGCTCGGGAGCTGATGGCGCGGTACGCGCTCACGTTCGAGCAGTCCGACGGCGTGAACGGCGCGGCACAGCTCGACCTGTTCGGTGATCACGCGTCGTACTGGGTCTACCTCGATCTCCGCGACGACGGCTTTGTTGCCATCCGGCACGACGACGTGCCCCTGCCGCGCGGCTCGCTGCTGGAGGTGCGGGCCGACGGCCTCTGGGCGGAGCTCGTGTGCGAGGTGCCGGGCGAACACTGGAGCTTCGGGTTGGAGGCCTTCGGCCTGCGACTCGACGACCGCGACGAAGCGCGCACGGCCGAGGTCGGCGAGCGGGTGCCGGTGGGTTTCGACCTGGAGTGGGACACCGGCAAGGTGATCGGCGAGCTGCTGGTAGGGAAGGCCCGCAATCCCTTCGACGGGCGCGGCGCGTTCGAGCAGGTCACGGGCGAGCCGGTCGTGCGGACTTGGGCCGACTTTCTCGAGCTACCCCGCTGAGCAGCGCGTGCCCAGCGCGGGCATCACCCTGTCGATCAGGTACGCGTCGACCGCGTCGTCGATGCACGTGCTGCGGCCGGACCCGTAGGCCGTGTGCTCGGTGCTCTCGAAGGTGAGGAGCCCGGACCCGGCGATGCGGGAGACCATCGTGCCCGCTCCCGCATAGGGCGTGGCCGGGTCGCCCGTGGTACCGACCACGAGGATCGGAGCCGAACCCGTGACCCGCACGTCACCGAGCTTGTCGCCGTGGGCCGGCTTCGGCATGCCCGCGCAGCCCGAGACCGCCCAGCCCCCACCCCACGGCGGGAGCTCCGACTGGAAGCGCGCGACATCGGCGAGCTCGAGCGCGGCGCTGCGCGGCTTGGGGTCGGGGCGGTCGACGCAGCTGATCACCGCGTTCGCCTCCACCAGCGAGGCCCACGTGCCGTCGATGTTGCGGCCGAGACGGCTGTCGGCAAGCGACAGCAACGGCCCGGCGTCGTCGTACGCTCCGGCGCGGAGCACACGACCGAGAGCCGGCCAACCGCGCGACTCGTCGTAGAGCATCGCGATCACCGCGGTTACGAAGAGGCTCGCGGTGAGCATCCCGGTACGCGTCTCGCCGTTCACCGTGTACTCAGCGGGTATCGGGCTCGCGTTCACTCGATCGAGCAATTGTGTGAACGTGTCGCGTGGTGCGCCCGCGTCGCGCAGCGCGCACGTCGTGTTCTCCTCGCACCACCCGAGGAAGGCCTCGAGCGCTTGCATGAAGCCCTGGGCCTGTTGGTGTGCGTAGGCGAGTTGCCCCAGCCAGTAGTCGGGTGGGGCGTCGAGGACCATGGCGCGCACCGCGGTGGGGAACATCTGTGCATAGGTCATCCCGAGCACTGTTCCGTACGAGAACCCGAGGTAGTTGAGCGTCGGCTCCCCGAGCGCAATTCGGATCGCCTCGAGGTCGCGCGCCGAGTTGCGTGTACCGATCTGGCCCGCATACGCGCCGCTGCGTTCGGTGCACCCTCGCGCGAAGGCGCGGTTGTAGCGACGCACGACCTTGAGCGTCTCGGCACTGTCCGGAACCGCGGGTGCCGCGGTTCCGAGGTCGAGGAACGCGTCGTCCACGCAGTCGACGGCGCGGGACGCGCCCGTACCCCGCGGATCCCAGCTCACGAGGTCGAAGCGCGCCTCCACCACGTCGGGCAACCGCCACACCAAGGTGCGGACGTATCCGGTACCGCCGACCCCCGGCCCACCCGGGTTGACGAGCAGCGCGCCCAGCCGCTCGTCGGGCGCCGTCGCGGGACGGCGAATCAGCGCGAGACCGACCGTGTCACCGGCTGGCTTCCTCCAGTCGACGGGCACCGTAAGCGTGGCGCACTGCCAGCCGTCGCCGCAGTCGGACCACGCGATGTTCGTGTCGAACGCGGGAAGCGGCGGCCAAATGTGTGGTGCCGCGCGGGCGGGAAGTGATGCGGACGTCGTCACGAGCGCGACCGCGAGCACACCGATGACGATCGCGCGCATCCGTGCCGGGCTCATACAAGCTCCGCGGCCACAGCCTGCGTGTAGGCGCACACTTCGCGCTCGCGCTCGGAGTCGGACCACCCGAGCTCGGGTGCCAGCAGCTCCGCGACCGCGGGCGCGGCATCCGCCGATGCCGAGCGTGAGAGCACACGCGCGCGGGTTCGCCGCGCGAGCACGTCGTCGAGCGTGAGTGCCATCTCGTGACGCACCGCGTACACGGCCTCGGCGCGGAGATACGCGAGACCGCGCACGAGCGGCTCGCCGAGCGCAGGATCGGCGTCGACCAGCGCGCGGACGGCGGCGGACTCGGTGCCGTAGCGACCAGTGAGGTGGTCGACGCCGGCCGCACCGGGTTCGATTCCGTCACCGCCGAACAGCCGAAGGTGCCGAGTGGCCGACTGTGCGCCGGCTCCGTGCCGGAAGGGAGAGCCGGTATCGCCGAGGACGCGGACCGCGGCGTCGACCGCGTCGGCGGCCATGCGCCGGTACGTCGTGAGCTTCCCTCCGGTCACGGTGACCACACCGCTCGGCGCCACCCGCACCGCGTGCCGGCGCGACAGGTCGGCGGTGCGAGCGCGGCGCGCGGTCGCGAGGAGGGGCCGCAGCCCGGCCCACGAGCCCACGATGTCGGCCGGCTCGGCGCCGACGTTGGTGATCCCGTTCAGCGCGTCGAGGAGGTAGGCCGCGTCGGTCTCGGTGCACTGCGGGTCGTCGAGGGATCCGTCGTACTCCGTGTCGGTCGTTCCGACGTAGGTGTGCCCGTCCCACGGGATCACGAACACCGAGCGGTCGTCGCGTGCCGACGGGACGATCGCAGCGACGTCGTTGCGCACGAGCTCCCACGGCACGGTGATGTGCACGCCCTTGGCCGGGCGAATCGAGGCCGGATGCACGCCCTCGTCGAGCGCCCGCACGTCGTCGCCCCATACGCCGGTCGCGTTGACGACTGCGCGCGCACGGACCGTGAGCTCGTCGTGCCCCGCGCGGATCCGCGCGCCGACGACGCGGCTCCCGTGGCGCTCGAACGACACGACCTCGGCGTAGTTCAGCGCGACCGCTCCGTGCGCGACGGCAGTACGCGCGATCGCGAGCGTGAGCCGCGCATCGTCGGCGTGCGCGTCGTAGTAGAGGTACGCGCCCGCCAGGCGGTCGCGGTTGAGGGTGGGGAACCGGGCGAGCGCGTCGTCGACGCGCACGCGATGGTGGCGCTTGCCGATCCGCAGACCACCGGTGAGGTCGTACATCCACAGCGCGCTGCCGAGCACCGGGGCCAACCTGCGGTCGACGCGGCCACCACTGGTGAGGATCGGCACGAGAAACGGGAGCACCCGCACGAGGTGCGGCGCGTTCTCGAGCATCCGCTGCCGCTCGGCGAGTCCTTCGTAGACCAGGCGGAACTCGTGCTGGTCGAGGTAGCGGAGCCCGCCGTGCACGAGTTTGGAGCTGCGCGAGCTGGTGCCGGACGCGAAGTCGTGCCGTTCGACGAGCGCGGTTCGGAGACCGCGGCTGGCAGCGTCGAGCGCGACGCCCGCTCCGGTGATCCCGCCACCCACCACGAGCAGGTCGAAGTCGGTGTTGCCCAACCGGTGCAACGCGTCGGCGCGCTCGAAGCGCGGACGATCGGCAGTTGGCACCGCTTCAGGCTACCGGCCCCTCACACTCGAACTTGCGTCAGCAGAGGGCGCTATACGCCGTTTGTTGACGCAAGTTTGCGGCGCGTGCGTGGTGCGGAACGCCAGGTGAGCAACAGCGCGCCGAGGAACACCGCGACGACGCCGATGCCGATCGCCAACATCTCGGGGAGCACGTCGTCGGCGTCGGTACCGGCGGTGAGCAGGTGGACGGTGACCACGGCGAAGAGCGCGTAGCTGAGGAGATGGGTCCCGCGCCATACGCGCGCGGGGAGGTGCAGGCGGAGCAGCGACGTCACTTCGATCGTCACGAGCAGGTACATGCCCACGATGCCCCACGCCACTGCGAGCGGGTGCCAGCTCGCTGCCATCGGCACGAGCACGTCGGCGAGATCGAAGTGCACGAAGTTGTCGGCGACGACGGCCAGTACGTGCGCGCCGGTGAACACGATCGCCAGGGCGCCCAGGTACCGGTGCACCGACAGCATCCACGCCGACGTCACGCGCCGACCGAACGTGCGCATCGCGAACAGCAAGCCCCAGACGCTCGACGCCACGATCAGCCCCCATGCGACGAGCCCGCCCGCGCGCGTGACATACCACCAGAAGTGGCTCGCCATCAGCTCCCACCGGTCGTCGTGTGCGCGACCGGCGTCGAGCTCACGCTCGGCGTGTGCGTTGGCGCACTCGACCCGTCGGTGGCAGCCATGACTGCGGCGAGCGCTCCCAGGAGCGCGATGCTCACGGCGGCCGCGACGACACGGCCGCGCACACCGATGGTCCCGCGTGCTGCCATCACGACATTGTCACGGGTTGGGATGAGGCGGTGCTGAAGGGGACGTGAAGAAAGCGCGCGGCGTCACCCAACGACGCCGGGGGAACCGTCATCGGTCTCGATCGGAAGATCCGCGGCTTCCCACGCTCGCATGCCGCCGCTCACGTTCACGATGTCGAAGCCGGCGCCGATCAGCGCCTCGGCGACCGCTCGCGAGCGGCCGCCCGAACGGCAGATGGCGACGACGCGCCGATCGCTCGGGATCTCGTCGATGCGCTCGGGCACCTCGCGCATCGGGACGTGCGTTGCAGTGGGCGCGTGGCCCGCCTGCCACTCGTCGGCCTCGCGTACGTCGAGCAACAGCGCACCGGCCGCCAGGAGCGCCGCCGTCTCTTCGGGTGTCACCTCGGGTACTTCGACTGTCATCGTTGGTGAGCCCTCGCTGCTCCCGGAAGCCGACCCCGTGCCTGAACGGAGAGCCGGCACGGAAGTGGGGAGGTGCGCGCCCGACCAGGCACCGTACCCGCCGACGAGATCGGACACGTCCTGGATGCCCGCCGCCCGCAGCACGCTCGCCGCAATCGCCGACCGGTAGCCGCTCATGCAGTAGACGACGGTTGGCCGGTCGCGCTCGAGGCTTCCCATGGTGTCGACCAAAGTGGCGAGCGGCATCTCCACGGCCCCCGGCAGCACGCCGGCCTTGGTCTCGCCGGGGTTGCGGATATCGACGAGCTGCAGACCGGGCTCGAGTCCGCGGACCTCCGCGAGCTGCTCGATGGTGAGGCGAGAGCTGCGTTCGGCGAGGTCGACTCGTTGCGCGAGCACGTTGCTCGCGTCGCGGAGCTGCCCGGCGACGCGATCGAAGCCGATGCGTGCGAGCCGGATCTTCGTCTCGTGCGCGGTCGCGGGATCGCCGACGAGCACGATGTCACGGTTGGGGTCGAGTACGTCGCCTGCCCACTCCGCGAACCGGCCCTGCAGCCCGACGACGATCGCGCCGCGCAGATGACCGGCCGCGAAGTCGAAGGGCTCGCGCGTGTCGAGCAGCATCGCGCCGGCTTGGTGGAGCGCAAGGACGTCGTCGAGCGAGAGCTCCGGCGGCGGTTCGTCCTCGTCGAGCAAGGGCCGCAGCTGCCGGTTGCGGGACGCGTCGAACTCGAAGTAGTGCGGGCGCACCGGCTGCCCTTCGGTGACGACGGCAACGAACGCTGCTTCCGTCATCGGCGCGAGCGCGTAGTTGAATGCGCGCTGTTCACCGATCGTGGAGCTCGTCTCGTTGGAGAGTTGCTTGCCGCACGACGATCCCGCGCCGTGCGCCGGGTACACACGCGTCGTGTCGGGAAGTCGCAACAACTCATCGTGCAACGAGTGGTAGAGCTGCCGCCCCAGTACCTCGGCGGTGAGTCCGCTCCCGGCCGAGGCGAGCAAGTCGGGCCGCCCGACGTCGCCCACGAACAGCGTGTCGCCGGTGAGCACGCCATAGGGCACCGCGTCGTCCGCGTGCTCGTAGACGACCACGCAGATCGACTCCGGCGTGTGACCGGGCGTTGCGAGCACCTCGAGCGTGACGTTGCCGAGGGAGAGGCGCTGGCGATCGTGGAGTGGCTCGATCGGGAAGTCGACCACGGCCGCCTCGCCGAACGAGATGCCCGCACCGGTGTGCGCCGCGAGCTCGAGGTGACCGCTCAGGAAGTCGGCGTGGAGGTGGGTCTCGATGACCCGTTCGATGGTGAGCCCGGCCGCCGCCGCGTCGGCGAGGTACCCGCCGACATCGCGCTGCGGATCGACGACCACGGCCCGCCCCGAGGTCTCGTCACCCACGAGGTAGGAGGCGTGCGAGAGGCACTCCAGGTAGTACTGCTCGAAGATCATCGTCGGCCCGAGCCTTTGTTCAACCTTTGCCCGACTTTCCTTGACCCACCGGGTACCGTGTGACAGATTTCACTTTAAGTAGTCGTGTACTCGCTCTGAGTGAACGCCCGCCCCCACGGGCTACTCGGGGCCTTTCCAGGCAGGAGAGGGGCCCATGCTAGTGTAGTGTCCTTGATTTGAGCGCGCGGTTGTGGGATGGTTGGTCATGGC